>NZ_JUUO01000122.1:0-4899 GCF_001074975.1 Streptococcus pseudopneumoniae
AGCTAAGCGACTTCCATATCTCACAGGGGGCAACCCCCAACTACTTCCGGCGTTCTAGGGCTTAACTTCTGTGTTCGGCATGGGTACAGGTGTATCTCCTAGGCTATCGTCACTTAACTCTGAGTAATACCTACTCAAAATTGAATATCTATTCAAACCAAGAAAACCTCTCGCTTTCATATTCTCAGTTACTTTGGATAAGTCCTCGAGCTATTAGTATTAGTCCGCTACATGTGTCGCCACACTTCCACTTCTAACCTATCTACCTGATCATCTCTCAGGGCTCTTACTGATATAAAATCATGGGAAATCTCATCTTGAGGTGGGTTTCACACTTAGATGCTTTCAGCGTTTATCCCTTCCCTACATAGCTACCCAGCGATGCCTTTGGCAAGACAACTGGTACACCAGCGGTAAGTCCACTCTGGTCCTCTCGTACTAGGAGCAGATCCTCTCAAATTTCCTACGCCCGCGACGGATAGGGACCGAACTGTCTCACGACGTTCTGAACCCAGCTCGCGTGCCGCTTTAATGGGCGAACAGCCCAACCCTTGGGACCGACTACAGCCCCAGGATGCGACGAGCCGACATCGAGGTGCCAAACCTCCCCGTCGATGTGAACTCTTGGGGGAGATAAGCCTGTTATCCCCAGGGTAGCTTTTATCCGTTGAGCGATGGCCCTTCCATACGGAACCACCGGATCACTAAGCCCGACTTTCGTCCCTGCTCGAGTTGTAGCTCTCGCAGTCAAGCTCCCTTATACCTTTACACTCTGCGAATGATTTCCAACCATTCTGAGGGAACCTTTGGGCGCCTCCGTTACCTTTTAGGAGGCGACCGCCCCAGTCAAACTGCCCGTCAGACACTGTCTCCGATAGGGATCACCTATCTGGGTTAGAGTGGCCATAACACAAGGGTAGTATCCCAACAACGTCTCCTTCGAAACTGGCGTCCCGATCTCTTAGACTCCTACCTATCCTGTACATGTGGTACAGACACTCAATATCAAACTGCAGTAAAGCTCCATGGGGTCTTTCCGTCCTGTCGCGGGTAACCTGCATCTTCACAGGTACTAAAATTTCACCGAGTCTCTCGTTGAGACAGTGCCCAAATCATTACGCCTTTCGTGCGGGTCGGAACTTACCCGACAAGGAATTTCGCTACCTTAGGACCGTTATAGTTACGGCCGCCGTTTACTGGGGCTTCAATTCATACCTTCGCTTACGCTAAGCACTCCTCTTAACCTTCCAGCACCGGGCAGGCGTCACCCCCTATACATCATCTTACGATTTAGCAGAGAGCTGTGTTTTTGATAAACAGTTGCTTGGGCCTATTCACTGCGGCTGACCTAAATCAGCACCCCTTCTCCCGAAGTTACGGGGTCATTTTGCCGAGTTCCTTAACGAGAGTTCTCTCGCTCACCTGAGGCTACTCGCCTCGACTACCTGTGTCGGTTTGCGGTACGGGTAGAGTATGTTTAAACGCTAGAAGCTTTTCTTGGCAGTGTGACGTCACTAACTTCGCTACTAAACTTCGCTCCCCATCACAGCTCAATGTTACAGATATAAGCATTTGACTCATATCACACCTCACTGCTTAGACAGACTCTTCCAATCGTCTGCTTTAGTTAGCCTACTGCGTCCCTCCATCACTACATACTCTAGTACAGGAATATCAACCTGTTGTCCATCGGATACACCTTTCGGTCTCTCCTTAGGTCCCGACTAACCCAGGGCGGACGAGCCTTCCCCTGGAAACCTTAGTCTTACGGTGGACAGGATTCTCACCTGTCTTTCGCTACTCATACCGGCATTCTCACTTCTATGCGTTCCAGCACTCCTCACGGTATACCTTCATCACACATAGAACGCTCTCCTACCATACCTATAAAGGTATCCACAGCTTCGGTAAATTGTTTTAGCCCCGGTACATTTTCGGCGCAGGGTCACTCGACTAGTGAGCTATTACGCACTCTTTGAATGAATAGCTGCTTCTAAGCTAACATCCTAGTTGTCTGTGCAACCCCACATCCTTTTCCACTTAACAATTATTTTGGGACCTTAGCTGGTGGTCTGGGCTGTTTCCCTTTCGACTACGGATCTTAGCACTCGCAGTCTGACTGCCGACCATAATTCATTGGCATTCGGAGTTTATCTGAGATTGGTAATCCGGGATGGACCCCTCACCCAAACAGTGCTCTACCTCCAAGAATCTTTATGTCGACGCTAGCCCTAAAGCTATTTCGGAGAGAACCAGCTATCTCCAAGTTCGTTTGGAATTTCTCCGCTACCCACAAGTCATCCAAGCACTTTTCAACGTGCCCTGGTTCGGTCCTCCAGTGCGTCTTACCGCACCTTCAACCTGCTCATGGGTAGGTCACATGGTTTCGGGTCTACGTCATGATACTAATTCGCCCTATTCAGACTCGGTTTCCCTACGGCTCCGTCTCTTCAACTTAACCTCGCATCATAACGTAACTCGCCGGTTCATTCTACAAAAGGCACGCTCTCACCCATTAACGGGCTCGAACTTGTTGTAGGCACACGGTTTCAGGTTCTATTTCACTCCCCTCCCGGGGTGCTTTTCACCTTTCCCTCACGGTACTGGTTCACTATCGGTCACTAGGGAGTATTTAGGGTTGGGAGATGGTCCTCCCAGATTCCGACGAGATTTCACGTGTCTCGCCGTACTCAGGATACTGCTAGGTACAAAGACTATTTTAAATACGAGGCTATTACTCTCTTTGGCTGATCTTCCCAAATCATTCTTCTATAATCTTTGAGTCCACATTGCAGTCCTACAACCCCGAAGAGTAAACTCTTCGGTTTGCCCTCCTGCCGTTTCGCTCGCCGCTACTAAGGCAATCGCTTTTGCTTTCTCTTCCTGCAGCTACTTAGATGTTTCAGTTCACTGCGTCTTCCTCCTCACATCCTTAACAGATATGGGTAACAGGTAGTACCTGTTGGGTTCCCCCATTCGGAAATCCCTGGATCATCGCTTACTTACAGCTACCCAAGGCATATCGTCGTTTGTCACGTCCTTCTTCGGCTCCTAGTGCCAAGGCATCCACCGTGCGCCCTTATTAACTTAACCTTATTTTTTGACCTTTCAGTCATAAACTCTTATTAATACTACAGCGTTTTCGGTTTATTTTCTTGTTACTATTTGATATAGATATTCAATTTTCAATGTGCATTACTTGGTGATCTCTCACCAATGGAGCCTAGCGGGATCGAACCGCTGACCTCCTGCGTGCAAAGCAGGCGCTCTCCCAGCTGAGCTAAGGCCCCACAAGACCTCTCAAGACTAAACAAGACCAATGCGCAGTTCCTTTTCCTTAGAAAGGAGGTGATCCAGCCGCACCTTCCGATACGGCTACCTTGTTACGACTTCACCCCAATCATCTATCCCACCTTAGGCGGCTGGCTCCTTACGGTTACCTCACCGACTTCGGGTGTTACAAACTCTCGTGGTGTGACGGGCGGTGTGTACAAGGCCCGGGAACGTATTCACCGCGGCGTGCTGATCCGCGATTACTAGCGATTCCGACTTCATGTAGGCGAGTTGCAGCCTACAATCCGAACTGAGACTGGCTTTAAGAGATTAGCTTGCCGTCACCGGCTTGCGACTCGTTGTACCAGCCATTGTAGCACGTGTGTAGCCCAGGTCATAAGGGGCATGATGATTTGACGTCATCCCCACCTTCCTCCGGTTTATTACCGGCAGTCTCGTTAGAGTGCCCAACTAAATGATGGCAACTAACAATAGGGGTTGCGCTCGTTGCGGGACTTAACCCAACATCTCACGACACGAGCTGACGACAACCATGCACCACCTGTCACCTCTGTCCCGAAGGAAAACTCTATCTCTAGAGCGGTCAGAGGGATGTCAAGACCTGGTAAGGTTCTTCGCGTTGCTTCGAATTAAACCACATGCTCCACCGCTTGTGCGGGCCCCCGTCAATTCCTTTGAGTTTCAACCTTGCGGTCGTACTCCCCAGGCGGAGTGCTTAATGCGTTAGCTGCGGCACTAAACCCCGGAAAGGGTCTAACACCTAGCACTCATCGTTTACGGCGTGGACTACCAGGGTATCTAATCCTGTTTGCTCCCCACGCTTTCGAGCCTCAGCGTCAGTTACAAGCCAGAGAGCCGCTTTCGCCACCGGTGTTCCTCCATATATCTACGCATTTCACCGCTACACATGGAATTCCACTCTCCCCTCTTGCACTCAAGTTAAACAGTTTCCAAAGCGTACTATGGTTAAGCCACAGCCTTTAACTTCAGACTTATCTAACCGCCTGCGCTCGCTTTACGCCCAATAAATCCGGACAACGCTCGGGACCTACGTATTACCGCGGCTGCTGGCACGTAGTTAGCCGTCCCTTTCTGGTAAGATACCGTCACAGTGTGAACTTTCCACTCTCACACTCGTTCTTCTCTTACAACAGAGCTTTACGATCCGAAAACCTTCTTCACTCACGCGGCGTTGCTCGGTCAGACTTCCGTCCATTGCCGAAGATTCCCTACTGCTGCCTCCCGTAGGAGTCTGGGCCGTGTCTCAGTCCCAGTGTGGCCGATCACCCTCTCAGGTCGGCTATGTATCGTCGCCTTGGTGAGCCGTTACCCCACCAACTAGCTAATACAACGCAGGTCCATCTGGTAGTGATGCAATTGCACCTTTCAAACAGTTGTCATGCAACAACTGCTATTATGCGGTATTAGCTATCGTTTCCAATAGTTATCCCCCACTACCAGGCAGGTTACCTACGCGTTACTCACCCGTTCGCAACTCATCCAGAGAAGCAAGCTCCTCCTTCAGCGTTCTACTTGCATGTATTAGGCACGCCGCCAGCGTTCGTCCTGAGCCAGGATCAAACTCTCATTAAAAGTTTGAGTTCT
>NZ_JUUO01000122.1:4999-5252 GCF_001074975.1 Streptococcus pseudopneumoniae
TTTTTCATTGTTCAGTACTACAACCTTAGTTGTAGTGCCCTGCACATTGGTTCGTCTTGTTCAGTTTTCAAAGGTCTTTGTCACTCACTTCTCTCAAGTGACAACTATATTAGTATATCACAGTCGCTTTCGCTTGTCAACACTTTTTTGAAACTTTTTTAAGTTTTTTAAAACTTTTTTCATCAAGTGTTCCATCTGCAACATACCATAGTCCGTACGGGATTCGAACCCGTGTTACCGCCGTGAAAAGGCG
>NZ_JUUO01000123.1 GCF_001074975.1 Streptococcus pseudopneumoniae
GAAAATCAAAGAGCAAACTAGGAAGCTAGCCGCAGGTTGCTCAAAGCACTGCTTTGAGGTTGTAGATGAAACTGACGAAGTCAGTAACTATACATACGGCAAGGTGAAGCTGACGTGGTTTGAAGAGATTTTCGAAGAGTATGAGTTTAACGGTTGTCAATTTTCTCTGGATAAAGGTCGTGTTGGAAGAGGCGTTGTTCTGCCAAGCCTTCATACTTAGTTCCTGGCTTACCGTAGTTGTAGTAGGGGTCGATTGAAATGCCACCGCGAGGTGTAAATTTTCCCCAAACCTCCAAATAGCGAGGGTTTAGCAAGTTGACCAAGTCTTTACCGATGGTGTTGATACAGTTTTCGTGAAAATCTCCATGATTTCGGTAACTAAAGAGGTAGAGTTTGAGGGATTTTGACTCAACACAGAGCTTGTCAGGAATGTAGGAAATATAGATAGTTGCAAAGTCTGGTTGAGCAGTGATTGGGCAAAGTGAGGTAAATTCAGGACAGTTGAACTTGATGAAATAGTCATTTTCCACATGACGATTGTCAAAGGATTCCAGGACATCTGGTTGATACTCGAAAATGTAGTTGGTTTCTTTGTTGCCCAGTAGGCTGAGGTTTTTCATTTCTTCTTGTTGTGACATGATTTTTTCTTTCTAATTTTAAACACCACGTTGATTATCGTAGAGGAGGGTATGCAGTTGAGGAAGGACGCGGACATTGCCCCAGCTATCGTCGGCAGCGATGCGTTCCCAGAGTTCTTTGAGTCGATCTAGTTGGTCTTGGATAATATTGCCTGTGGCCTTGGGCTCAGGATTTCCAGCCGATAAAAAGAGAACATCTGGTTGGTAGCGTTCTTGTATGCCTTTGGCAAAGGCCAAATCTGCATCGTCAAAGACAGGAATTTTAAAGGTGACTTTATCTGGATCAAGTTGGGAAACGATAAAGTCCAGGGTTTCAAAGTTGACTTCCATCTTGGATGAAGGAGGTTTGGGACTGAGAGTAACCTGGTCGATGTCTTTCAACCAATTTTGCCAGCGAGAACCTTGAGTCTCAACAGCCAGAGTGACACCACGTTCCTTGAGTTTAGTGACGAGTTCAGCCATGTTGGTTGCTAGGATAGCAGGATTTCCCCCAGATAGGGTGACGTAGTCGTAGCTTCCCAATTTATCCAAGGCAGCAATGACCTCGTCAGCTGTCATACGAGTTGGCTTTTCAGAGCCATCCCAAGTAAAGGCAGAATCGCACCAGTCGCAGTGGTAGTCGCAACCAGCAGTGCGGACAAACATGGTTTTCTGCCCGATTGCACGGCCTTCGCCTTGAAAAGTTGGGCCGAAAATTTCCAGAACTGGTAGTTTGAGGACACGTTCCCTAGTCATCTAACCACTCCCGTCTAAACTCTGCAAAGGCAGTCGGAGTCTCATAGAGGCGAACATATTCCAAACGGAGATTGCGCTCGTCTGGCAACTCTTGGTTCATGGTTTGGAAAATCCAGTAAACCATATTTTCAGCAGTTGTGTTCATATAGGGGAGAGTTTCATTGAGATAGCGATGATCCAAGTGGGGCTCTAAGTAGTTCTTGTAGATCGCTTTGATATCTCCGAAATCGTAGGTCATGCCACGTTCATCTAAAAAACCACTGACAGCAATCTGCAGATGATAGGTGTGACCATGAAGGGATTTGCATTTTCCCTCATAGTGAAAGAGGTGGTGGGCAGCATCAAAGGTAAATTCTTTGGAGACTAGAGTCCGATAAGGATTATAAACGAGAGATTCTCCAGTTTCTTGTTTGATTTCTTTGGGTGCAAAAAACATTAGGCTTCTCCTTTCTGTGAGAGATAAACATCTAGACCATGTTGACGTAGGTGGCAGGCTGGGCAATCTCCACAGCCACTTCCGATAATCCCATTGTAGCAGGTTAGAGTTTTTTCACGAACATAGTCAAAGGCACCGAGTTGGTCAGCCAATTCCCAAGTCTCAGCTTTGTCTAGCCACATGAGAGGTGTTTGGATAACGAAGTCGTAAGCCATGGCAAGGTTGAGGGTGACATTGAGGGATTTGACAAAGACATCACGGCAGTCAGGGTAACCTGAGAAGTCTGTTTCACAGACACCTGTCACAATGTCTGTAATTCCTCGCTGCTTGGCAAGAACTGCCGCAAAGGAGAGAAAGAGGTGGTTACGACCGTCAACGAAGGTATTGGGAACCTCTCCCTCTTTTTGCTCAATCTCCAGATCAGAGGTCAGGGCATTTTCAGTGATTTGCCCCAGCAGAGACATATCTAGTATATGATGACGAATACCCTGTTCCTTAACAATTTCTCTAGCAACTTGAATTTCGAGATGATGGCGTTGGCCGTAGGCAAAGGTGACGGCCTCGACCGTTTCATAGTGTTCTTTAGCCCAAAAGAGGCAGGTTGTGGAATCTTGACCGCCACTAAAGACGACCAAGGCTGATTGACGTTTCATAGTACTCCTTCCAAAATGGGAAATGTTCAGAGCACGCAAAAAGCTCCCTTGAGGGAGCTAAAAAATACCATGTAGAGGTTTTTTTTAGCGATGGCATGTCCCAAACATCGTAATATTCTACCTATAGTCTAGCATATTTTTTGAAAAATGGCAAAGGGCAAGAAAAAAGAGACCAAAGAAAGTACTTGGTCTCTAGTGTGATTAGCTCAATTCAGCAACGATGGCCTTGATTTGTTCTGCTGTATGAACACCAGCAACTTGTTTCACAACTTGGCCGTCTTTTTTGAAGAGAAGAGTTGGGATAGACATGATTCCAAAAGCACGAGCTGTGTTTGGATTTTCATCAACGTCCATTTTAACGATTTTCAATACATCTTCTGAAAGTTCTTCAGACAATTTGTCCAAGATTGGACCTTGCATACGACATGGACCACACCAAGTTGCCCAGAAGTCTACCAAGACCAAACCGTCTTTTGTTTCTTGTTCGAATGTTGCATCTGTAATTGCTTTTGCCATTGTATTTCTCCTTTTTTTAGTTATATTGGCTTAAATCTTGTTTCTTGAGATAGAAGAAGATATCTCCATAAGTCCCATGGTAGTCCAAATCATGACCGTTGTAGGTTAATTTTTGAACAGGGTAGTAGTCTGCAACGCCGATAAGGCAAGCTTGTTGTGAACGATCAAAGTCTTCATAAGATTCGAAGGTGACAGTTCTTTCATTCTTGCTGGCATCTAGATAGGTAATTTCAATCATGTTTACAACTCCTTTGTTTAATGATGACTTTATTTTACTCCTTGTAGAAGAGAATGTCAAGAAAAATGATTGCGCACGCAACTTTTTTCTAAAATCACCTTAAATCAAGAAATCCAAACCAGTCTCCAAGCTTGCTTCGACAGCCTTTTGTAGAGAGGCCAGTGTTTTTTGCCCATCACTTGTCAGGCAGATAAAGCTAGAGCGTCGATCTTGATCACAACACCTGCGACTAAGCAACCCGCAATTTTTAGCTTCCAAGCGGGCCACCATTCGAGAAACAGCGCTCGGGCTCAGATGAAGCTTATCTGGCAGGTCAATCTGGCGTAGAGATTTTTCTTGGGCCAAATCCAGATAGTAGAGCAGGTAAAACTCTTTCAAGGTCAGACTTTGTTCACTCTGCTGGGCAACAGTCTCTTCCAAAAGACTTTCAATTTCTTTCTGACGCCGATTGAAATCAAACCATTTTTCCAAGTAGGTCATAGTATCTCCTTTCTTTTTAGAGTTGTAATACTCTTCGAAAATCTCTTCAAACCACGTCAACGTCGCCTTGCCGTATGTATGGTTACTGACTTCATCAGTTTCATCCACAACCTCAAAACAGTGTTTTGAGCTGACTTCGTCAGTTCTATCCACAACCTCAAAACAGTGTTTTGAGCTGACTTCGTCAGTTCTATCCACAACCTCAAAACAGTGTTTTGAGCTGACTTCGTCAGTTCTATCCACAACCTCAAAACAGTGTTTTGAGCTGACTTCGTCAGTTCTATCCACAACCTCAAAACAGTGTTTTGAGCTGACTTCGTCAGTTCTATCCACAACCTCAAAACAGTGTTTTGAGCTGACTTCGTCAGTTCTATCCACAACCTCAAAACAGTGTTTTGAGCTGACTTCGTCAGTTCTATCCACAACCTCAAAACAGTGTTTTGAGCTGACTTCGTCAGTTCTATCCACAACCTCAAAACAGTGTTTTGAGCTGACTTCGTCAGTTCTATCCACAACCTCAAAACAGTGTTTTGAGCTGACTTCGTCAGTTCTATCCACAACCTCAAAACAGTGTTTTGAGCTGACTTCGTCAGTTCTATCCACAACCTCAAAACAGTGTTTTGAGCTGACTTCGTCAGTTCTATCCACAACCTCAAAACAGTGTTTTGAGCTGACTTCGTCAGTTCTATCCACAACCTCAAAACAGTGTTTTGAGCTGACTTCGTCAGTTCTATCCACAACCTCAAAACAGTGTTTTGAGCTAACTTCGTCAGTTTCATCTGCAACCTCAAAGCTGTGCTTTGAGCAACCTGCGGCTAGTTTCCTAGTTTGCTCTTTGATTTTCATTGAGTATAAATAGAAGAATGTCCATTCACGGACAATCTCTGCATCACAAGATGATTGCGCATGCAATAATTATACTACTTTTCAAGAAAGCTGGCAAGAAGGACGCTGGAACATTTTATCATAAATCATGCCTGTTTTCACTAGTTTTTAATTGTCTGTATCCCCTTTCTTCTTTAATTTTCAATAACTCTTGTGCATTTCCTTGAAATTTTCTGAAAAAAGAGTAAACTGGTATGCAAGAAGTCTATTTCATGGAGTTTAGGATGAAATTATATGTTCAATTAATGATTCTCTTTGTGATTTCTCTAATCGGAGAGGGAATTTCCAGTTTCTTTCATTTGCCCATCCCAGGCAGTATTATCGGCTTGATGATTCTCTTTCTAGCCCTACAATTCAAGTGGCT
Source organism: Streptococcus pseudopneumoniae (assembly GCF_001074975.1). Lineage (GTDB taxonomy): Bacteria > Bacillota > Bacilli > Lactobacillales > Streptococcaceae > Streptococcus > Streptococcus pseudopneumoniae_D. Next base: position 4,946 of record NZ_JUUO01000123.1, read on the forward strand.
GAGAACCAGACATGTCAACATGGTGGGGAATTTCTTGCTGGCCAATATGACCATTCTCTTTTTGCCGCCAGCAGTGGGAATTATGGAGAAGTTTGATGTGATTGCACCCTATCTCCTGCCCATCGTCTTGATTGTCTTTTTTGCAGCAGTTATCAATATTATCCTCATAGCCTTGGTGGTTCAGTTCATTAAGAGCCGGTTTGAGGGAGATTATGAGAAAGGAGATGCCAAATGAGTGAATTTGTTTCCAATCCCCTGTTTGGGCTTGCCCTGTCTATCCTAGCCTATCTAGTGGGTATGCTGATTTACAGACAGTTTCCCCATCCTTTGACAACACCCTTACTTTTGTCAGCCATCTTTATTATCATCTTTCTAAAAGTGACGGGTATTTCTTACCAAAATTACTACCAAGGTGGGGTTTATTTGAACAACTTGATTGTCCCATCGACTGTTGCTCTAGGGATTCCGCTTTATAAGAGTTTTCACTTGATGAAGCACCATGCTCGGAGTATTCTCTTTGGTAGTCTGCTAGCGGTAGTTGTCAATACCTCTTTCACAGCCCTTGTGGCTAAGATTTTTGGCATGGACTTTTTCCTAGCCATTTCTCTCTTTCCTAAGTCAGTGACAACCGCTATGGCAGTGGGAATCACAGAAAAATTGCAAGGTCTGACCACTGTGACCTTGGTGGTTGTAGTGGCTACTGGGATTTTAACCAGTGTCATCGGACCAACCCTTTTGAAGTGGTTGAAAATAGATGATCCAGTAGCCGTTGGTCTTTCACTTGGAGGAACAGGCCATGCAGTCGGAACAGGGACAGCCTTCCGATACGGCTCTGTAGCAGGAGCTATGGGTGGTTTGGCTATCGGTGTTACCGGTATTCTCTATGTCTTTGTCAGCCCTATTATAGCCAGTTTGATATTGAGTTAAATCAAAACCCAGCTGTTTAGCTGGGCCTTTTTTATTGTAAATTAACCTTATTTTTCAAGATGTGATAAGTTCCTAGATAGTAGATGGCTATAAGAATAACTTCTTCCATAATAGTCATGATAATGCCCATCTGGAACTGATCAGCTCCTCCTGAGGTTGATGGGAAGTAGAAGCCAGGGTTAGAACGATAGAAGAGTTCAATAAAGCCAACGACAATTTGGATACCAATGTAGGCTACAATTGACAGTGCGGTACGGTATTCATTGAAAAGCTGTCCAATGGAAATAGCCAAGTAGATACAGAGGATTCCAGAAATGGTATTTAGCAGGAAGGATACCCCCATAAGAGAGAGTTGAGGAAGGTGTGTTCCTATAAATGGAATCAAGTCAGAAGTTGCAAACCAATCGGGAGCCGTCAGAGTAAGAACAATAAAAGCACTTAGAGCTAGTACAGCAGTGCTGACAATAGACCAGATAAAGGCACCAACTAGTTTGGCTGTGATGATATGGTGTTCAGAAACTGGCAAGGTTAAAGTCAGATAGCCTTGTCGGTCATAGACACTTCCTTTGAATCGTTTAATAATCAAGAAGATAGTTGAAATCGCAAGTGTAATCATCAAACCACCAAAGACAGTAGCTAGAAAAACAAGTAGGACAGATAGATTTTTTTCAGGTAGTTTGATTAAGGATTGTGCTTGTATCCCGATAAGGGCAGAAAGGATGAGCACGGCAGCGTAAAGGGCTAAATACCACTTGTTAACATTTTTAAATTCGTAGCGAACTAAATTCCAAAACATAATAATCTCCTTTGCTTAGGCCTTAAATTCCTGACGGAAGAGTTGGTCAATGGATTCACCTGACTCATAGCGAATGTCATCTACATTTCCTTGACGGACTACTTTTCCGTCTTTTAGGAAGACAATTTCATCCAAGATTGGCTCGATATCAGAAATCAAGTGGGTAGAAATCAAAACAGTAGAAGTTGGGGAGTAGTTGTTGATAATGGTATTGAGGATATACTCACGGGCTGCTGGGTCAACACCTCCAATGGGTTCGTCCAGAATGTAGAGACGGGCATCGCGGCTCATAACCAAAATCAGTTGGACCTTTTCCTTGTTCCCTTTTGATAGTTTCTTGAGACGACTATTTTCATCAATACCAAGGTCTGCAAGTAGATGATGGGCACGTTCCAGATTGAAATCTTTATAGAAGGTCTTGAAGTAGGTTAGGGCTTCTTTGACCTTCATTTGCTCATTGAGATAGGTCGTATCTGGCAAATAAGCTACGATAGCCTTGGTTGCTGGGCTTGGGTCCATATCGTTGATAAGGACGCGTCCTTGATCTGGTTGCAAGAGGCCATTGATTAGTTTAATCAGGGTTGTTTTTCCTGATCCGTTTGGTCCAAGGAGACCGACAATTTTTCCAGCTGGGATGTCAAGGGAAACATTTTCAAGGGCTGGTGTTACTCCATAAGATTTGGATACATTTTCAAATGCTAGTAATGACATAGGCTTAAACTCCTTTAATATAATCGCCGACTACGCCTGGTAGTTCTTCTTTTTCATAGCCAAAATGGGTCATGGAGGAAACGAAGTGTTCCAATTCTTCTTCTGATAATTGTTTGCGTGATTGGGCGATTAGCTCCTTATTCTCAGTCACAAACCGTCCAGTTGTTCGCTTGCTGTAGACAAATCCTTCTCGTTCAAGGTCTGACAAGGCTCTTTGGATGGTGTTTGGATTGACACCCGCCTCGCTTGCTAACTCTCTCACGGTTGGAAGTTGTTGATTGGGTTCCAGTGTATGGGAAACAATCTGAAGCTTGATTTTCTCCATAATCTGTAAATAGATGGGTTTTTTGTTGTCAAATGTCCAGGACATCTTGGTCTCCTTTCTTTTATCCTTTGTCTTAATTAAATAATACAACAAAACAAAAAACTTGTCAAGCAAAAAGAAGAATTGTTTTGGGAATCGCTTAAAAAATGGTATAATGAAAAGAAAACGATAAGGAGGGAAAGGATGCGTTGTCCAAAATGTGGGGCTACCAAGTCAAGTGTTATCGATAGTCGCCAAGCAGAAGAAGGGAACACCATTCGTAGAAGACGTGAGTGCGACGAATGCCAACACCGTTTTACAACCTACGAACGGGTAGAAGAAAGAACCTTAGTAGTTGTTAAAAAAGATGGCACACGGGAACAATTCTCCAGAGATAAAATCTTTAATGGAATTATCCGCTCAGCCCAGAAACGTCCTGTGTCAAGTGATGAAATCAACATGGTAGTCAATCGTATCGAACAGAAACTCCGTGGTCGAAATGAAAATGAAATTCAAAGTGAGGACATTGGTTCCCTCGTCATGGAGGAGTTGGCTGAATTGGATGAGATTACCTATGTGCGTTTTGCCAGTGTCTATCGTAGTTTTAAGGATGTCAGTGAGCTAGAGAGCCTGCTCCAACAAATCACCCAGTCCTCTAAAAAGAAAAAGGAAAGATAAATGAAGCCAATTGACCGTTTTTCTTATCTAAAGAATAATCGGGTGTCGCAAGATACCTCATCTCTGGTACAGTGCTACCTCCCGATTATCGGTCAGGAGGCACTGAGCCTTTATCTTTATACAATCAGTTTTTGGGATAATGGCAGAAAGGAATATCTTTTTTCAAGCATTCTCAATCATCTCAACTTTGGGATGGATAGACTGATAAAATCCCTGAAAATCCTATCTGCTTTTAATCTCTTGACCTTCTATCAAAAGGGTGATACTTATCAGCTAGCCCTCCATGCTCCTCTATCTAGTCAAGACTTCTTGGAGCATCCTGTTTATCGCAGACTTTTGGAGAAAAAGATTGGCGATGCAGCGGTGGAGGATTTGAAAGTTGAGAGTGCTAATGGTGAAGAAATACCTGTCTCACTCAATCAAGTCTTTCCAGATTTGGCAGAATTAGGAAGTCAAGAAGACCTTGGTCTCAAGAAGAAAGTGGCCAACGATTTTGACTTGGACCATTTTCGTCAGCTTATGGCTCGAGATGGGCTTCGTTTTGCGGATGAGCAGTCCGATGTCTTGAACCTCTTTGCCATTGCTGAGGAGAAGAAATGGACTTGGTTTGAAACCTATCAATTGGCCAAGTCAACAGCTGTGTACCAGGTTATTTCAACCAAACGCATGCGGGAGAAAATCGCTCAAAAACCTGTTTCCTCTGACTTTAGTCCTAAGGAAACGACCATTATCAAAGAAGCCAAAAGTAAAACTGCCCTGCAGTTCTTGGCAGAAATCAAGCAAACACGCAAGGGAACCATTACCCAAACAGAAAGGGAACTCTTGCAACAGATGGCCGGCTTGGGCTTGCTGGACGAAGTCATCAATATTATTCTCTTATTGACCTTTAATAAGGTGGATTCGGCAAATATCAATGAGAAATATGCCATGAAGGTAGCCAATGACTATGCCTATCAAAAGATTCATTCGGCAGAAGAGGCGGTCTTGCGCATCCGTGAGCGAGGGCAGAAGAGCCAGGCTCAAAAAAGCAGTAAACCGAGTCCTACCAAGTCCAATGTACCCAAGTGGAGCAATCCAGATTATAAGAATGAAACCAGCGAGGAAACTCGTCTGGAACTAGAACGTAAGAAACAAGAACTATTAGCTCGATTAGAAAAAGGAGGAGATTAGATGGAAAGTGTCGGAGACGTACTCAAACGTCAACCTAGCCGTTTTCATTATCAAGATTTGGTCCAGAAAATCATGAAGGACCCTGATGTTGCAGCCTTTATCCAGCAAGAATCCTTGACTCCAGAGGAATTGAATCGCAGTATCTCCAAGTTTAATCAATACATCACCGAGCGTGATAAGTTTCTCCGTGGGGATATGGATTATATTGCCAAAGGTTACAAGCCTATTTTGGTCATGAACCACGGCTATGCGGATGTTTCTTATGAAGAAACTCCTGAACTAATCGCAGCGGAAAAAGAAGCGGCTATTAAGAATCGTCTCAAGTTAATCAATCTGCCAGCCAGTCTCAAGAAAGCTAGTTTGGCTCAAGTTGACATGGATGATTTAGGGCGCTTGCCAGTTTTTGAAAAGCTATTAGCCTTCGTGGAGCAATATCCAGCTATTCGAAAAGGTCTTTATTTGTATGGAGACTTTGGTGTGGGTAAAAGTTTCATGGTGGCTGCCTTGGCTCATGATTTATCAGAAAAACGCGGTGTTTCATCAACTCTCCTCCACTATCCTAGCTTTGTCATTGATGTCAAAAATGCTATCGGTGATGGTAATGTCAAGACCTTGGTGGATGAGATTAAGCTTTCTGAAGTCCTGATTTTAGATGATATTGGTGCCGAGCAATCAACAGCTTGGGTGCGGGATGAAATCCTACAAGTCATTCTCCAATATCGGATGCAGGAAAATTTACCGACCTTTTTCACTTCCAACTTCAACTTTGAAGATTTGGAGCAGCATTTTGCTAAAGGGAAACAAGGAAATGACGAAACCTGGGAAGCTAGACGGGTCATGGAACGCATCCGTTATTTGGCTGAGGAGACTCGTTTAGAAGGAGTGAACCGTCGATGACAGAAACGATTAAACTGATGAAAGCTCATAAATCTGTTCGAAGATTTAAGGAGCAGGCCCTTCCTCAGGAAGATTTGACTGAAATCCTGACAGTAGCCCAAATGGCCTCGTCTTGGAAGAATTTCCAATCCTACTCTGTGATTGTAGTGCGAAGTCAAGAAAAGAAAGATGCCTTGTATGAATTAGTGCCTCAAGAAGCCATTCGCCAGTCAGCTGTTTTCCTTCTCTTTGTCGGAGATTTGAACCGAGCAGAAAAGGGAGCTCAGCTTCATACTGATACCTTCCAACCTCAAGGTGTAGAAAGTCTCTTAATTAGTTCGGTCGATGCTGCTCTTGCTGGTCAAAATGCCCTGCTGGCAGCTGAAAGTTTGGGCTACGGTGGTGTTATCATTGGCTTGGTACGGTACAAGTCAGAAGAAGTGGCAGAGCTTTTTAACCTGCCTGACTACACCTACCCTGTATTTGGGATGGCACTGGGTCTTCCGAATGAAGAACACGAAGTCAAACCTCGCTTGCCATTGAATCAAGTGGTGTTTGAGGAAGAATACCAAGAACAGTCAACTGAGGCAATCGAAGCTTATGACCGTGTACAGGCGGACTATGCTGGGGCGCGTGCGACCACAAGCTGGAGTCAGCGCCTAGCAGAACAGTTTGGTCAAGCAGAACCAAGCTCAACTAGAAAAAATCTTGAACAGAAGAAGTTATTGTAGAAAGTGAGAAATTATGGCCCTACCAACTATTGCCATTGTAGGACGTCCCAATGTTGGGAAATCAACCCTATTTAATCGGATCGCTGGTGAGCGAATCTCCATTGTAGAAGATGTCGAAGGAGTGACACGTGACCGTATCTATGCAACGGGTGAGTGGCTCAATCGTTCGTTTAGCATGATTGATACAGGAGGAATCGATGATGTCGATGCTCCTTTCATGGAACAAATCAAGCACCAGGCAGAAATTGCCATGGAAGAAGCCGATGTTATCGTTTTTGTCGTGTCTGGTAAGGAAGGAATTACCGATGCAGACGAATACGTAGCCCGTAAACTTTATAAGACCCACAAACCAGTTATCCTCGCGGTTAACAAGGTGGACAACCCTGAGATGCGAAATGATATCTATGATTTCTATGCTCTCGGTTTGGGTGAACCACTGCCTATCTCATCTGTCCATGGTATCGGTACAGGGGATGTGCTAGATGCCATCGTAGAAAATCTTCCAAATGAATATGAAGAAGAAAACCCAGATGTCATTAAGTTTAGCTTGATTGGTCGTCCTAACGTCGGAAAATCAAGCTTGATTAATGCTATCTTGGGAGAAGACCGTGTCATTGCCAGTCCAGTTGCTGGAACAACGCGTGACGCCATTGATACCCACTTTACGGATACAGATGGCCAAGAGTTTACCATGATTGATACAGCTGGTATGCGTAAGTCTGGTAAGGTCTATGAAAATACCGAGAAATACTCTGTCATGCGTGCCATGCGTGCGATTGACCGCTCGGATGTGGTCTTGATGGTCATCAATGCGGAAGAAGGTATCCGTGAATACGACAAGCGTATCGCAGGATTTGCCCATGAAGCTGGTAAAGGGATGATTATTGTGGTCAACAAGTGGGATACGCTTGAAAAAGACAACCACACTATGAAAAACTGGGAAGAAGATATCCGTGAGCAGTTCCAATACCTGCCTTACGCACCGATTATCTTTGTATCAGCCTTGACCAAGCAACGTCTTCACAAACTGCCTGAGATGATTAAGCAAATCAGTGAAAGTCAAAATACACGTATTCCATCAGCTGTCTTGAACGATGTGATTATGGATGCTATTGCCATCAATCCAACACCGACAGACAAAGGAAAACGTCTCAAGATTTTCTACGCGACCCAAGTGGCAACCAAACCACCAACCTTTGTTATCTTTGTCAATGAAGAAGAACTCATGCACTTTTCTTACCTGCGTTTCTTGGAAAATCAAATCCGCAAGGCCTTTGTCTTTGAGGGAACGCCAATCCATCTCATCGCAAGAAAACGTAAATAAAAAAGTAGAATCTGGAATGACATTTCCAGATTTTTTTGATAGAATGAAGGTGAAGAAAACGCTATCAAAAAGAGGGGGGATGGTGATGAAACATTTGTTTAAGTTGATAATCTTATTTCCCTGGTTTTACTTTTTCAGCTGGATTGAAAAGGCCAATAGAGATAATAAATTTTTCCAAATTTTTTACTATTTTTACTGGTTTTACATCCCCCTCTATGCTCTTTTTAGCCTTGCTTGGACAGTTGTTTCAGTTCTGTTTTTCAATATCGTCTTGAGAAATTTGACAGATATCAAGTTATGGGGCGTTTGGTTTCTTTTTATTCTGCTAGCTATTGGTCTGAATTGGTTAACTTATTCCTGTTTCAAAAAAATGCTTAGACTAAGAAAGGAGTTAGGAAAGTCTAAGGGTGGAAGGCATTGATTTATATGGTTTTTATTGATAGGAGGTAGCTTATGGAACATCTAAAATCATTTATTACACGCTATTCTAAGGTCTATATTGGTTTAGTTCTGTTGATCTGGATTGCTTTCTTCTTTCTTCCTTGGGATAAACCAGTTCTGGGAATATCTATCAATCTCTTAATCATGCAGAAAGTTTTACTAGTTTTTGGAATTCTGTCGATTTTGATGGCCTTGCTGTCCAAGAAAGTCAGTCTCTTTGTTTTTGGATTGATCTGCTGTTTTTCTCTTTGGATAAATCTATTTATCCTATTTGCCATTTTGCCGATTTTTGGCAATTAAAGTATCATAAAAGTCAGAGAGGTTAGCTTGGAAACTAGCCTCTTTTTCCTTTTCAAAATGGGAATTCTTCCTTGAAAATAATCAGTAATTGTGCTAAAATTAAAAGAACATTCTAAAATATTCGGAATTTAAAGTAAGGAAAAACATGGCTAATATTTTAAAAACAATTATCGAAAATGATAAAGGAGAAATCCGTCGTCTGGAAAAGATGGCTGACAAGGTTTTCAAATATGAAGACCAAATGGCTGCTTTGACTGACGACCAACTAAAAGCAAAAACAGTTGAATTTAAAGAACGTTATCAAAATGGAGAATCACTGGATTCATTGCTTTATGAAGCATTTGCGGTTGTCCGTGAGGGTGCCAAACGTGTCCTAGGCCTCTTCCCATATAAGGTTCAGGTCATGGGGGGAATCGTTCTTCACCATGGTGATGTGCCAGAGATGCGTACAGGGGAAGGAAAAACCTTGACTGCGACTATGCCGGTATACCTCAATGCCCTTTCAGGCAAAGGGGTTCACGTAGTTACGGTCAATGAATACCTATCAGAACGTGACGCGACTGAAATGGGTGAATTGTACTCATGGCTTGGTTTGTCAGTAGGGATTAACTTAGCTGCCAAATCTCCAATGGAGAAAAAAGAAGCCTATGAGTGTGACATTACCTACTCAACCAACTCAGAAATCGGATTTGACTACCTTCGTGACAACATGGTTGTTCGCGCTGAAAACATGGTACAACGTCCGCTCAACTATGCCTTGGTCGATGAGGTTGACTCTATCTTGATTGACGAGGCGCGTACACCTTTGATCGTATCAGGTGCTAACGCAGTTGAAACTAGTCAGCTCTACCACATGGCAGACCACTATGTAAAATCTTTGGACAAAGACGACTACATCATCGATGTGCAGTCTAAGACTATTGGTTTGTCTGATTCAGGGATTGACAAGGCTGAAAGCTACTTCAAACTTGAAAATCTCTATGACATCGAAAACGTAGCTCTGACTCACTTTATCGATAACGCCCTTCGTGCCAACTACATCATGCTTCTCGATATTGACTATGTGGTGAGCGAAGAACAAGAAATTTTGATTGTCGACCAATTTACAGGTCGTACCATGGAAGGTCGTCGTTATTCTGATGGATTGCACCAAGCTATTGAAGCTAAAGAAGGTGTGCCAATTCAGGATGAAACCAAGACATCTGCCTCAATCACTTACCAAAACCTCTTCCGTATGTACAAGAAATTGTCTGGTATGACGGGTACAGGTAAGACTGAGGAAGAAGAATTCCGTGAAATTTACAACATTCGTGTTATTCCAATCCCAACAAACCGTCCTGTTCAACGTATTGACCACTCAGACCTTCTTTATGCAAGTATCGAGGCTAAGTTTAAGGCGGTTGTCGAAGACGTTAAGGCTCGTTACCAAAAAGGTCAGCCTGTCTTGGTTGGTACAGTAGCGGTTGAAACTAGTGACTACATTTCTAAGAAATTAGTAGCAGCTGGCGTTCCTCACGAAGTCTTGAATGCTAAGAACCACTATAAAGAAGCCCAAATCATCATGAATGCTGGTCAACGTGGTGCTGTTACCATTGCGACTAACATGGCCGGTCGTGGTACCGACATCAAGCTTGGTGAAGGGGTTCGCGAATTAGGTGGACTTTGTGTGATTGGTACAGAACGTCATGAAAGTCGTCGTATCGATAACCAGCTTCGTGGACGTTCAGGTCGTCAAGGAGACCCAGGTGAGTCACAATTCTACCTATCTCTTGAAGATGACTTGATGAAACGTTTTGGTTCTGAACGCTTGAAGGGAATCTTTGAACGTCTCAACATGTCTGAAGAGGCCATTGAGTCTCGCATGTTGACGCGTCAGGTTGAAGCAGCGCAAAAACGTGTTGAAGGAAATAACTACGATACCCGTAAACAAGTCCTTCAATATGATGACGTCATGCGTGAACAACGTGAAATTATCTACGCTCAACGTTACGATGTCATCACTGCAGACCGTGACTTGGCACCTGAAATTCAGGCTATGATCAAACGCACGATTGGTCGTGTCGTTGATGGTCATGCGCGTGCCAAACAAGATGAAAAACTAGAGGCAATTTTGAACTTTGCTAAGTACAACTTGCTTCCAGAAGATTCTATTACGATTGAAGATTTGTCTGGCTTGTCTGATAAGGAAATTAAGGAAGAGCTCTTCCAACGTGCCTTGCAAGTTTACGATAGTCAGGTTTCAAAACTACGCGATGAAGAAGCAGTTAAAGAATTCCAAAAAGTTTTGATTCTACGAGTGGTAGATAACAAGTGGACAGATCATATCGATGCCCTCGATCAATTGCGTAACGCGGTTGGACTTCGTGGCTATGCTCAGAACAACCCTGTTGTTGAGTATCAGGCGGAAGGTTTCCGTATGTTTAATGACATGATTGGTTCGATTGAGTTTGATGTGACACGCTTGATGATGAAAGCACAAATTCATGAACAAGAAAGACCACAAGCAGAACACCATATCAGTACAACAGCGACTCGCAATATCGCTGCCCACCAAGCAAATATCCCAGAAGATTTGGATTTGAGTCAGATTGGACGGAATGAACTTTGCCCATGTGGTTCTGGTAAGAAGTTTAAAAACTGTCACGGTAAAAGACAATAAAATGAGATAGTTTAGAGGCGGATACCTTGTGAAAAGTAAATTTTTACTTGGTATCCGTTTGATTTATAAGGAGATGAGTTATGGTATTTACAGCAAAAAGTCCTAAAATTAATATTGAAGAAGTTCGTTCCTTATCAAAATTGGAAGGCCAAGCTTTGGAGAGAAAATCACAGCGCGATCAAGAGCTAGAAGCCATTATACGTGGAGAAGACCAGCGGATTCTATTGGTAATCGGGCCATGCTCATCTGACAATGAAGAAGCTGTTCTTGAGTACGCTAAGCGTTTGGCAGTCCTACAAGAAGAAGTAGCAGACCGTATCTTTATGGTTATGCGTGTTTATACTGCCAAACCCCGTACCAACGGAGATGGCTATAAGGGATTAATTCACCAGCCTAACACGGCAGAAGCGCCTAGTCTTATCAACGGAATCAAAGCTGTTCGCCATCTTCACTATCGTGTCATCACGGAAACAGGTATGACGACAGCTGATGAAATGCTTTATCCTGAAAATCTTCCTCTTGTGGATGATCTGATTTCTTACATGGCGGTTGGTGCTCGTTCGGTTGAAGACCAGCAACACCGCTTTGTGGCAAGCGGGGCAGATTTCGCGACTGGCTTTAAAAATCCAACCTCTGGAAATCTCAATGTTATGTTTAATGGGATTTATGCTGCTCAAAACAAACAAAGTTTCCTTTTCCTAGGAAAAGAAGTGGAAACAACTGGGAACCCGCTTTCACATGCCATTCTTCGTGGAGCAATCAATGAGTATGGTAAGAATATTCCTAACTACTACTATGATAATTTGATGGATACCATTGCTCAGTATGAGAAGATGGGCTTGGAAAATCCTTTTATCATCGTCGATACCAATCATGACAACTCTGGTAAGCAACATATGGACCAAATTCGAATTGTCCGCCAGACCTTGATTAATCGTGATTGGAATGAAAAAATCAAGCAGTACGTTCGTGGATTTATGATTGAGTCTTATCTAGAAGACGGTCGTCAAAACGAACCGGAAGTATTTGGCAAGTCTATAACAGACCCTTGCCTGGGCTGGGAAAATACGGAAGTCCTCGTCAGAGAAATCTACCAAACGCTAGGAGAATAAGATGGCATTTATTGAAAAAGGTCAAGAAATCGATATTGAAGCAATCAAGGCAGAAACTCAATTGTCTGCGGAAGCCTTGCGACTAAAGGAGCGCCGTGATAGAGAATTGGCAGACATCATTTCAGGAGAAGATGACCGGATCCTTTTGGTGATTGGTCCTTGCTCTTCTGACAATGAAGAGGCTGTCTTGGAATATGCCCGTCGTTTATCTGCCTTGCAAAAGAAGGTGGCGGACAAGATTTTCATGGTTATGCGTGTTTATACTGCTAAACCTCGTACAAACGGAGACGGCTATAAAGGCTTGGTACACCAACCAGATACTTCAAAAGCTCCAAGTTTGATTAACGGCTTGCAGGCTGTGCGCCAGTTGCACTACCGCGTGATTACAGAGACTGGTTTGACGACGGCAGATGAGATGCTTTATCCATCAAATCTGGTTTTGGTAGATGATTTGGTCAGCTACCATGCTGTGGGGGCAAGGTCTGTGGAAGACCAAGAGCACCGTTTTGTGGCTTCAGGAATTGATGCACCAGTGGGGATGAAAAATCCAACCTCTGGAAATCTTGGGGTTATGTTTAACGGTATCTATGCTGCTCAAAACAAACAAACCTTCCTCTTCCATGGCCAAGAAGTTGAGACTTCAGGAAATCCTTTGGCTCACGTCATCCTTCGTGGAGCAGTCAATGAATATGGAAAAAATGAGCCTAACTTTTACTATGAAACCTTGCTAAATGCTATTGAACGTTATGAGGCAATGGGACTTGAAAATCCCTTTATCCTCATTGATACCAACCATGATAACTCAGGCAAGCAATATATGGAGCAGATTCGAATTGTTCGCCAGACCTTGCAAAATCGTGATTGGAATGAGAAGATTAAAAAGACGGTTCGAGGCTTTATGATTGAATCTTACCTAGCAGATGGTCGTCAAAACCAACCAGAGGTCTTTGGTTGCTCTATTACCGATCCTTGCCTAGGTTGGGAAAATACAGAAGCTTTGGTAGAAGAGATTTATGCTACCTTGACAAAATAAGTGAAAAGGATGGAGTTGGGGGATTCTCAACTCCTTTTGATGAGTATGATAGTTGGACATGGAATTGATATCGAAGAGTTGGCTTCGATAGAAAGAGCAGTTACACGGCATGAAGGATTTGCTAAGCGCGTGCTGACCGCTAAGGAAATGGAACGGTTTAACAGTCTTAAAGGGAGCAGACAAATCGAATATTTGGCTGGTCGCTGGTCGGCTAAAGAAGCCTTTTCTAAGGCTATGGGAACTGGTATTGGCAAGCTCAGTTTTCAGGATTTAGAAGTCTTGAACAATGAACGCGGAGCGCCTTATTTTAGTCAGTCACCATTTTCAGGAAAGATTTGGCTGTCTATCAGCCACACAGATCAGTTTGTGACAGCCAGTGTCATTTTGGAGGAAAATCATGAAAGCTAGTCCACATAGACCAACCAAGGCTCTGATTCATCTGGGAGCTATTCGACAAAATATTCAGCAGATGGGGGCTCATATCCCTCAAGGAACGCTCAAGTGGGCAGTGGTAAAGGCTAATGCTTATGGACATGGAGCAGTCGCTGTTGCCAAGGCGATTCAAGATGATGTTGATGGTTTTTGCGTTTCCAATATTGATGAAGCTCTTGAACTCAGACAGGCTGGACTCAGCAAGCGAATCCTCATTTTAGGAGTTTCTGAAATCGAAGCTGTTGCTCTAGCTAAAGAATACGACATCACCTTGACAGTGGCTGGACTGGAGTGGATTCAAGTGTTGTTAGATAAGGAATCAGACCTAACTGGATTGACAGTTCACCTCAAGATTGATTCAGGAATGGGACGAATTGGTTTTCGAGAGGCTTGTGAGGCTGAGCAGGCTCAAGACTTGCTCCAACAACATGGTGCTCGTGTTGAAGGGATTTTTACCCACTTTGCTACTGCAGACGAGGAATCAGATGATTACTTTAATGCCCAGTTAGAACGCTTTAAAGCTATTTTGGCCAGTATGAAAGGTCTTCCAGAGCTGGTACATGCTAGCAACTCGGCAACGACTCTTTGGCATGCAGAGACTATTTTCAATGCGGTCCGTATGGGAGATGCTATGTATGGTCTTAACCCTAGTGGAGAGGTCTTGGACTTGCCTTATGACTTGATACCGGCCTTGATTTTGGAATCTGCTCTGGTTCATGTCAAGACAGTTTCAGCTGGAGCTTGTATGGGCTACGGAGCGACCTATCAGGCGGATAGCGAGCAAGTCATCGCGACCGTGCCAATCGGCTATGCGGATGGTTGGACACGTGGCATGCAGAATTTTTCTGTCTTGGTAGATGGTCAAGCTTGCCCAATCGTCGGGCGGGTTTCTATGGACCAAATCACTATTCGTCTGCCTAAGCTTTATCCCTTAGGAACCAAAGTCACCCTCATTGGTTCTAATGGGGGCAAGGAAATCACAGCAACTCAGGTAGCTGCCTACCGTGGGACTATTAACTATGAGGTGGTTTGTCTCCTCAGCGATCGCATTCCGAGAGAATATGATTAGAAAAGAAAGGAGTGGAGCATGAATCTACATCAACCCTTGCATGCCTTACCTGGTGTGGGACCAAAGTCAGCAGAAAAATACGCCAAACTAGGAATTGAAAATTTGCAAGATCTCTTGCTCTACTTTCCTTTCCGTTATGAAGACTTCAAGACCAAGCAGGTGCTAGAACTGGAAGACGGAGAAAAGGCGGTTCTGTCTGGTCAAGTCGTGACTCCTGCCAGTGTCCAGTATTATGGTTTCAAGCGCAATCGCCTACGCTTTAGTCTTAAGCAGGGAGAAGTTGTTTTTGCGGTGAATTTCTTTAACCAGCCCTACCTAGCAGATAAGATAGAGTTGGGAGCAACTCTTGCCATCTTTGGAAAATGGGACCGTGCCAAGGCTAGTCTAACTGGGATGAAGGTCCTGGCTCAGGTGGAAGATGATCTCCAACCTGTTTATCGCTTGGCTCAGGGAATCAGTCAGGCAAGTCTGGTCAAGGTCATCAAGACAGCCTTTGATCAAGGACTGGACCTCTTGATAGAGGAAAATCTTCCCCAGTCTTTGCTGGACAAATACAAACTCATGTCCCGTTGTCAGGCTGTTCGTGCCATGCATTTCCCAAAGGATCTGGCAGAATACAAGCAGGCTCTTCGCCGTATCAAATTTGAGGAACTCTTTTATTTCCAAATGCAATTGCAGACGCTCAAGTCTGAAAATAGAGTTCAGGGAAGTGGCCTGGTTCTGAATTGGTCTCAGGGAAAGGTGACAGAAGTCAAAGAAAGTTTGCCTTTTGCCCTGACCCCTGCTCAGGAAAAGAGTTTGCAGGAAATTTTGACCGACATGATGTCGGACCACCACATGAATCGTCTCCTGCAAGGGGATGTGGGGAGTGGAAAAACGGTGGTCGCTGGCTTGGCCATGTTTGCGGCGGTAACGGCTGGCTTCCAAGCGGCCCTCATGGTACCGACAGAAATCCTTGCAGAGCAACACTTTGAGAGTTTACAGAACCTCTTTCCAGACTTGAAACTGGCTCTCTTGACAGGTTCCTTGAGAGCTGCAGAAAAGAGAGAAGTCTTGGAGACAATTGCCAAGGGTGAGGCTGATTTGATTATTGGAACTCACGCTCTGATTCAGGATGGGGTGGATTATGCTCGCCTTGGCTTGATTATTATCGATGAGCAGCACCGTTTTGGTGTGGGGCAAAGGCGTATTTTACGGGAAAAAGGCGACAATCCTGATGTCCTCATGATGACAGCGACTCCGATTCCACGGACGCTGGCTATCACAGCATTTGGAGATATGGATGTTTCCATTATCGACCAGATGCCAGCAGGTCGGAAGCCTATTGTGACGCGCTGGATCAAGCATGAGCAACTGCCTCAGGTCTTGACTTGGTTAGAGGGAGAAATTCAAAAAGGTTCCCAAGTCTATGTCATCTCTCCCTTGATTGAAGAATCGGAAGCTCTGGATTTGAAAAATGCCATTGCTTTATCTGAGGAGTTGACGGCTCATTTTGCGGATAAGGCTGAGGTGGCTCTTCTACATGGTAAGATGAAGAGTGACGAAAAAGACCAGATCATGCAGGATTTCAAAGAGAGAAAAACGGATATTCTAGTTTCGACAACGGTTATTGAGGTCGGGGTTAACGTTCCCAATGCGACTGTCATGATCATCATGGATGCCGATCGCTTTGGGCTCAGCCAGTTGCACCAGCTTAGAGGTCGTGTCGGTCGGGGAGATAAGCAGTCCTATGCAGTTCTCGTTGCCAATCCAAAGACCGATTCTGGGAAAGACCGCATGCGCATCATGACAGAAACCACCAATGGATTTGTCCTTGCGGAGGAAGATTTGAAAATGCGTGGTTCAGGTGAGATTTTTGGAACCAGACAGTCAGGTCTCCCAGAGTTTCAAGTGGCTGATATTATCGAAGATTTTCTGATTTTAGAAGAAGCCAGAAAAGTTGCTAGCTACATTAGTTCCATAGAAGGTTGGCAAGAGGATCCAGAGTGGCGCATGATTGCTCTTCATTTGGAAAAGAAAGAACATTTAGATTAAGCTTTCTCTAAGGAAATCTTAAGCTAGCTTTCAGGTTTGGACCTTATACTAGAGTCATCAAAAAGAAACGAGGACTCTCACATGACAGTAACGATTAAAGTAAATTACCAAACCACTTTCCAAAGGAAAGAAGCAACAAAATAAGATTGAATAGGAGAAGAAAGGGCGAAAATGCTCTTTTTATTTTTATGAAATAATCGGCTATAAATCAAACTTAGTCAAGTGATAAAAAGATATTAGTCTTCAAGCCTATTTACTATTTGACGGAAGCTTGATATAATGATCCCATCTGAATAAGGAGGAGTGAAAAAAATGTTAGAAACTAGAACGATTGCCATCCAGGATAGGTATGGAGAACGATTCCAGCATTGTTGGGGTTGCGGCCCAAAGAATGATTTGGGTTTACATTTAAAAACCTATCCAAGTCTAGATGGGGAGTGTTGCATTAGTCGGATAAAGCTTGAAAAAGCTTATACTGGCGGAGTTCCATCAAATGTCTTTGGAGGAATGATAGCGACTATTTTTGATTGCCATGGTACGGCATCAGCAGCTTGGTTTGCTCACCATCAAAAAGGGTTAGAACTGACGGAAACTACTCTAATAGGACGTTTTATTACTGCACGCTTGGAGATTGATTACCTTAGTCCTAGTCCAATTGACGATGAAATTGTCGTCATTTCTACTTTGGAGGAATTAGGGGAAAGAAAAGCAATTATTTCTATGGAGATGACAGTAGCTACTAAAGTCCGTGCCAAAGCCAAAATGGTAGCAGTAGCTGTGAAGGATCATATGTAAAACTGAGTACTAGAAATTTAAGATTACTTTCAGACGATAGGCTTAAAGGAAGAAAAACTAAATTCACTTTCTATTTACCCTTCTTTCTTGCATTGCTTTTCTAGATATGCTACAGTGGTGGTAGCGATTACAAAATCAAAGGAGCATGTTATGAAAAATCCAGCTTTGCTAGAAGAAATCAAGACTTATAAAGGAAGGGATGAGGTCCCAGAAGACTTTGATGCTTTTTGGGATGAGGAAGTCAAAAAAGTTTCAGTCCTTCCTGCCTACCAGCTGGAGGAAAGGGATTTCCATATTCCTCAAGTCAAGTGCTATGAGTTAACGTTTGAAGGAAGCAAGGAAGGCAAGATCTATGCACGAGTTGTTCTTCTAAAGAGTGAGGAGAAGGTTCCTCTAATCTTCCATTTCCATGGTTATATGGGACGTGGTTGGGACTGGACTGACATGCTGGCCTTCACCGTGGCTGGTTACGGTGTTGTTTCGATGGATGTGCGAGGGCAGTCAGGTTATTCACAGGACGGTTTGCGTTCTCCTTTAGGAAATACGGTTAAGGGCCATATTATCCGTGGTGCTGTGGAAGGTCGGGAGCATCTCTTTTATAAGGATGTTTATCTGGATATTTACCAGTTGATCGAAATTGTTGCTAGTCTGCCTCAGGTGGATGAGAAGCGTCTTTCTAGCTATGGTGCATCGCAAGGAGGGGCTTTAGCCTTAGTTGCAGCAGCGCTCAATCCTCGGATTCAGAAAACAGTTGCCATCTATCCCTTCTTGTCAGACTTTAGACGGGTACTTGAGATTGGCAATACCAGCGAGGCCTATGACGAACTTTTCCGTTATTTCAAGTTCCACGATCCTTTCCATGAAACAGAGGAGGAAATTATGGAGACCCTTGCCTATATCGATGTGAAAAATCTCGCCCATCGTATCCAAGGTGAGGTTAAGATGATTACGGGCTTGGACGACGATGTTTGCTATCCTATTACCCAGTTTGCGATTTACAACCGTCTCACCTGCGATAAGTCCTATCGCATCATGCCCGAGTATGCCCACGAGGCCATGAATGTTTTTGTCAATGACCAAGTCTACAACTGGCTCTGTGGCAGTGAGATTCCTTTTAAGTACGTAAAATAATGAATGAGAGAGCTCGGTAGCTCTCTTTTTGTATAGAGTCTAGTCAGCAAATATTCTAGATCATATATACTTTGAAATTCAACAACTTTTATAGCTATAACTGTATTTTAGGGAAAGAATGATAGAGTTCTTAATATGAATCAGAGGAGAGTGATCAGTTATCTTATACTCTTCGAAAATCTGTTCAAACCACGTCAGCTTTATCTGCAACCTCAAAACAGTGTCTTGAGTAGCCCGCGGCTAGCTTCCTAGTTTGCTTTTTGATTTTCATTGAGTATGAGTTTTTTTCTTGACCTTGGTGTAAAACAATTCATTTTCTATCTAGTTTGGTATAAGT
Source organism: Streptococcus pseudopneumoniae (assembly GCF_001074975.1). Taxonomy (GTDB): domain Bacteria; phylum Bacillota; class Bacilli; order Lactobacillales; family Streptococcaceae; genus Streptococcus; species Streptococcus pseudopneumoniae_D. The sequence goes on from NZ_JUUO01000123.1 coordinate 23,806, forward strand.
TCTTTCAATACATTGAAAAGCGTCTGTAAAATGTGTTATAATTTATAAGAAAATATACAGTTTCGCTACAAATGAACATTTATATATAAGTTTGTGTATAAGATGGTTTTCTCGTTAGGATAATATCTTGTAAAAACGATATTCCTGTAGATACAGTACTTAAATAGCATTTGTAAAGTAGCAAAATAGTCTATGTCTATTTTTATTGTAAGAATCAAAGTAGAGAGTGTTATGCTAATGGAAACTGTAATATTTTATTTTTTAGAATATACTTGGATAAATTAACTTTGAAAGTTAAAGTGAGGTAATATATGTTTGTATGTTTAAAGGGTTTAGGGAAATTTCGTAAATCCAAAGCTTATGGTTTGGTTGGTTGTTTGACACTATCAGCGGTGATTGGCTTAGCTGCACCAGAGTTACCAGTTATTGGTGGCGGGGTTGTTTATGCTGATGTCATTCAAGGCGGTGGCGATATTCACGATGTGGATGTTCATAGTAAATCTGCAGAAGGTGTTGCTATGACTTATACCACTTATGATAGCGGAACAAGTGGAAAACAAACTGCGTCTGGCAGTGGTGTATTCGTAGCGCCGAATGTGATGGTAACAGTAGCTCATAACTACTATGATAAAAACCAAGAGGATAAGTCTGCGGTCTTGCGTGGTGGGGAGTCTGCTCGTAGTTATGTTGTAATGAACTCGGAAAAGGAGAAAAGCAATAAAGTACCTACTTCTGGTGTATCGGAAGCTCTTGAAAAAGACTCTATTCACTTGTATAACGGCAAAGACTTTGGTAAAGACTATAGCAATGACTTAGCAGTAGTGGTAACTAAAAAGCCTGTAGAAGCTATGACAGGTGGTGAAGATTCACCAAGAGAGTTGAGTCATAAAGAGGTTTCTACTGGTGATAAAATCACTATGGTCGGATATCCTAATGATTTTTCTACTCCAAATTTAAGTAAAGAAAATAAAACTCGCTTGAAAGACGGTAAGGCTTATTCAGTCTCAACAACTGTGAGCAGTATCAATAAAGAGAGTGGTGCAGTCACTTATCATTCCTCAGCTTTAGGAGGTTTTTCAGGTGCTCCTTTGTTTAATGATAAGGGAGAGGTAGTCGGTATCCACCAGCACGGAACAAATACTTCAAACGCTCCTGAGAGTGAGCGTATTGGCGGTGGTACTATCTTTACGGACAAGCACAGAGCTTGGATTCGTTCTATGATTGATCAATATGGTATAAAGGGTTGGTATATAGATGGTGCAAACCGTTACTACTATGATGAAAATCATATAGCTTTAAAAGATGTAGAGTCTGAGATTGACGGTGCTTTGTATAGTTTTGATGAAAAAGGTCGAGCTACTTTAGTAAAAGGTGAAGAAAAAGGTCGTGTTCTACTTCGAGTGGAAGATACTAAAGGAACTCGTTTGATTTCAGATAAGGTTGTTCAGGAAGGTTCTGTTGGAAGTGGCTTGAATTTTCATTTAAGACAAAATCCAGACTTCAAACAGTTAATAGCAACTTCCCCAACAGCTAAAGTGGTATCCTATAACGGAGTGCCGATTAACAAACTAGCAAGTGATACTACTTGGTCTGATGACTATGTCAGTAAGTTAGCTTTAGGAGATACAATTATAAGAGCGGTAGTAGATTCGGCAACTCCTCCATCTACGTCTTCTTCGGATTTTGCAAGAACTGAAGTTGGTAAAGTCGATTTGAGTGGTAAATCGAACTTACCTGTACCTAGTAAAGAGGTGTTACAAGCTCCGAATGGCTCAGAAAATTTCTATGCTACAACGCACATTCAAACGCCAGATGGGTCGGGGTCAGGTACTTTAATTGCACCAAATTTGGTGTTAACAGTCGCTCATAATTTTTTAACAGTTAAAGGTTCTGAGGTAGTTACTAAATCTGGTCGTACCAATACAGTGTATAAAGCAACTTTGCCGAATGGTAAGTCTGTGAATTTTTCAGATGATGATATTGTTTATTGGAATAAAAAAGATTCAGTATTTGGATTTAAAAATGACTTAGCTTTGGTTCGGTTAAAAGAAGCAGTAAAAGGAGTAACTCCTGTAGAGGTTGTAAAACAATCTTCGAAAGTTGCAGAGGGGGATTCAGTTTCGGTCTATGGTTTTCCAGATAACAAGCTAAGTCCAGTTTTAGATAGCAAAGTAGTAGGAACTACAGACTTCGGTTCTGGAATAGAGGGAATTAGCTACGGAGGTACGAAACCTGGAGCGTCTGGTGGTGGTCTTTATAATGATAAAGGTGCTTTAATTGGAGTTCACCAAAATGGTGTTGTAGGAAGCCGTAGTGGTGGTTTGGTTTTATCAAAAGAGCAGTTGGATTGGGTTCGTTCTTATATTGAGGGTCAACCAAAAGATCCTGTCTATGTGGAAGATAAAGAAGTGGAACCTTCTAAGAAGGATTCGGATAAGGATTTAGCTGGGAAATTAGATCCAAAAAAAGATAGTGGAAAAGAAGATTCTGGTATTTTAGGTACATCTGGTGACTTTGCAGCTCCTACAGTAGCTAAGCCAGAGTTTACAGGTGGCGTGAATGGAGGCGACTCACTTGTTACAGAAGTTCCAGAGTACAGAGGTTTCCTATCCACATTAGGAGATTCTCCAGCTCCTACAGTCTCTAAGCCAGAGTTTACAGGTGGCGTGAATGGAGGCGACTCACTTGTTGCAGAAGTTCCAGAGTA
>NZ_JUUO01000124.1 GCF_001074975.1 Streptococcus pseudopneumoniae
ACCTGTTTATATTGATGAAACAGGATTCGATACTTATTTTTATCGAGAATATGGTCGCTCATTAAAAGGTCAGTTAATAAGATGTAAAATATCTGGAAGAAGATATCAGAGGATTTCTTTGGTTGCTGGGCTAATAAATGGCGAGTTAATCGCCCCAATGACTTACGAAGAAACAATGACGAGCGACTTTTTTGAAGCTTGGTTTCAGAAGTTTCTCTTACCAATATTAACCACACCATCGGTTATTATTCTGGATAATGCAAGATTCCATAGAATGGGAAGCTAGAGATTTTATGCGAAGAGTTTGGGCATAAACTTTTACCTCTTCCTCCCTACTCACCTGAGTACAATACTATTGAGAAAACATGGGCTCATATCAAAAAGCACCTCAAAAAGGTACTACCAAGTTGCAATACCTTTTACGAGGCTCTTTTGTCCTACTCCTGTTTCAGTTGACTATAAAATCCACTGTCAGCAGACAATGGACAAGGTTGCTTTTTGAAAACAATTGAGTATTAAGAAACGGATTTTTATCGCTCTTAACATCAAAAAAGAAAGAACGAAATGTGTTCTTTCTAGATCTTAGCTTTTCTTCAACCCACTACAGTTGACAAAGAGCCTATTCTTTTAAATAGCTAGGTCAAACTTCAACTGTGGCTTGACAGGGTCATAATCCACCAACTCAAAATCTTCTGCTTTAATATCAAAGAAATTAGTCTTGTCTGGTACATTCAAGACCAAACGTGGTTGGCAATTTGACGGCTCACGACGAAGCAATTCCTCAGCTTGTTCAAACTGATTGTCATAGATATGGAGGTTGTTGATAAAGTAGAAGAACTTCCCAACCTTCCAGCCAAAATGCTTGGCAATCATCATTTGAAGAGCTACGTACTGCATAGCATTGATGTGGTGGGCCACCAGCATGTCATTCGAACGCTGAGTCAAGGTAGCATCCAGATAGATTTCTCCATCTACACGGCGGACATCAAACATGGTCTGAAAGGCGCATGGAAGGAGGCCGTCTGTTTCTTCAAAGGCTTGGTAATCCCAGAGAGAGATGATATTACGACGGTTCCAAGGATTAGCTTCCAACTGCTTAAGGATTTTGTTGATGATGTCATGCTTCTTAACAACAGCCCCATAACGCTCACCGATTGTCCCCGTATCTCCCACTTCCCAGTCATTCCAGTAGTGAACATTGTACTTGTCATTGAGAACTTCTAGGCTATTGGACTGGTCTTGGTAAATCCAGAGTACTTCCTTGATGGCGGATTTGATGGCAATGGGTCGCAAAGTTGTGATGGGGAATTCTCCTTTAGATAAATCATACTCGGTAAATGCACCTGTTACGTACTTAGAGTTGGCAACTGTCCCATCCTTGTACTTAGGACGTGCTTGTTCAGAAAAAACGCCGTCTTTGAGGATTCGTTTAATATTTTCTTTAAAAATCGTATCTGCTTTTGTCATTTCATTTCACCTCATTCATTGTCCTAACTAGTATAGCATAAAAAAAGAAAGGAGGAAAATCACTCGCTTCTAGAAAGTAGTTTTCTCCTTTTTTATTTTACTGCAATACAAGTGATGCTGCTCCGATAACCCCAGCGTCATTTCCTAGAGTTGCAAGAGCTAATTTAGTGGATGTGCGTACTTGTGGGAAAGTATTTTCATCGTAGACTTTTTGAACACCTTGTAAAAGGAATTCTCCCGCAGCTGATACACCACCACCGATGACGATTGTTGATGGGTTTAGGATTGAACCGATGTTAGCACAAGCGATTCCCAAGTAACGTGAGAAGTTACGGTAAACGATCAAAGCAAGATCGTCTCCTTCTTTTGCAAGGTCAAAGACAGTCTTAGCAGTTACTTCTTCTCCGTTATCAATCAAGCGTTTCAAGGCTGCATCACCTTCGTATTCATCCGCATAACGACGAGTCAAGTTGACAATCCCTGTTGCAGAAGCGACTGTCTCAAGGCAGCCTTTCTTACCGCAAGTACATGCGATTGGTTGGTCAAAGTCAACAGTGATGTGGCCCAGCTCACCTGCTGCACCAGCAACACCGTGAAGCAATTTGCCTTCTGCGACAATACCACCACCAACACCTGTACCAAGTGTCATAAAGACAACGTCTGGTTGGTTATCACCAGCACCCATCCAGCGTTCACCAAGAGCAGCTACGTTGGCATCATTATCGATGAAGAATGGAATGCCCAAGGCTTTTTCAATCTTTTCTTTGATTGGTTGAAGGGTTTTCCAGTTCAAGTTGTAGGCACCAATCACAGTTCCTTTTTCACGGTCAACCACACCTGGTGATCCCATTCCAATACCTTGGAAGTCTGCTGCTGCCAATCCAAGCAAGTCCAAACGATGTTGAATAGACTCAATCATATCATCTACGATATGACTTCCCTCATCCAAAATGTTGGTCTTGATAGACCATTTTTCTTGGATCTCTCCTGCTGTTGTCAAGATTGCAAATTTGATAGAAGTTCCACCAAGATCAATCCCAATAATCTTTTGACTCATCATATTCTCCTTTTTCATTATGAATTAACTGAAAATGCTTACAGTTATAGTATAACAAATTTCACTCATTTATGCAAAGGTTTGCGTAAATGAATTATCAGGAATTTTTTCGCCTACCAGTATCTGTTAATCATCTAAATGATCAACTGCATAGTTAGCTTCTTCCTCTGTAAAACCATCTATAAAAGAGGTCAATTGATTGATGAGACGAGATTTAGACATATTAAATAATTTTCTATAGTTTTTAGCATTAAATAAGGCATTATATTTATAATCGGCTTCTAAATGATCAATCGCATATTGAGCTGCATCATTTGAAAATTTATCAAAATCAGAAGTTAATTGTCTATACATACGTTTTTTTGACATATGGAATAACGAATTATAACTTTTTGCCTTTCCTAAAGCAGCAGAATATTCACTATTGCTATCATTACTAGAAGAAGCTGTACTTGCTCGACCTTCCTTCCAAACTCCATCAGCACCAACATAATAACGTCCACCATCAACCCATTCATTGACAGCCATTTTACCATTCGATTTTAGATAATAATTCCCTTGCCATGTACTATAAGCATAAGATCCATCTGATTTCAAGTAATACCAAGCTTGATATGTAGCATCATAAACCCATTCATTGATAGCCATTTTACCATTCGATTTTAGATAATAATTCCCTTGCCATGTACTGTAAGCATACGAACCATCCGATTTCAAGTAATACCAGGCTTGATAAGAAGAGTCATAACCCCATTCATTGACAGCCATCTTACCATCTGATTTCAAATAGTAATTTCCTTGCCATGTACTGTAAGCATAAGATCCATCTGATTTCAAGTAATACCAAGCTTGATAAGAATCATCATAAATCCATTCGCTCTGGGCCATTTTTCCGTCTGCTTTCAGGTAATAGCTTCCCTGCCAAGCATTTTTCACTGGATTTCCATTTCCATCAAAGTAGTACCAAGCACCGTCCTGCTTAACCCATCCACTTGTTGTTGCTGAACTTGTGTTGCTTTGAGCCGCAGTTGCTTGTTTTGCTTTGAAAGCACCCTTAGGAGCATTCTTCAATTCGCAAGCCACACCATCATGATCGCGATCTAACTTGGCAGAATAACCAGGATCCCCCTCATGAAGATCCGAATAACCATTAGCCCAAGCTTCCTTACAGCTAGAAAAATGGATGTCTTCTTCTGCTAAAACGGGTTGTGAAAACAAAGCTAAAACTGGCAATGCAGCCAGACTCATTTTAAACAATAGACGTTTGTTCATTTCTTTCTCCTACAAAAATGATATCGATTTCATGTTTATTTTATCAGATTTATTTCTTCAATTCAAGGAAAAATCAATCCTAGTTCTTATAACTTTTCATTACAATTCTTATTTTTGAATAAATAACTCATACAAACCTCTCACTGCATTACAGCCGTAAATAGCTTCTGCTTGAACTAAGTCTTTTAAGGTCAAGACTTTTTCTTCTACCTGTCCTGTTTCCAGCAAGTGCTGCCGATAAATTCCTGGCAAGATTCCCAGTCGGATAGGCGGTGTATAGAGTTTCCCAGAAATTTTCAGAACCAAATTTCCAATAGAGGTTTCAAGTAGCTCTCCTGACTTATTGTAGTAAATGATCTCTTGCTCCCCTAGGTTCAAATACGGTCTGTAAGTCGTTTTAAAATAGGTAAATGCTTGTTGCAAATTGGCTTCCTGAAGGCAGAGTTGGGCATGGCAGAAGGTTGGACTGAGAGGTTCCAATATTTGACGAATGAGTTCTATCTCTCCAGACTTGCTAAGGCTAATTCGCAAGCGGTACTCTTGATTAGCATCACAAGTCTGACACTCCTTCTCTATCTTTTGTATCAAGTCTTCTGAATCAAAAGGAAAAGCAAAATACCGACTAGCTGTTCTCAGTCTTTCCAAATGTTGTTCTTCAAACAGCAGGTTCTTCTGGCTGATTTTCCCTGTCGTAATCAGTTGGAAGCGAGCTTGTTTACGATAGAGAACAGCGGCCTTTTGATGAACCTCGCGGTATTCAGATTCCCATGTGCTAACCCATGTAATACCTCCGCCAACTCCATAGATAGCTTGCCCTTTGTATAGTTGAATGGTTCGAATCGCAACATTAAAAATCCGTCGCCCATTTGGAAGCAAGAGACCAATCGTTCCACAGTAGACTCCACGCGGTTGTGGCTCCAAATTTTTGATAATCTCCATAGTCGCAATTTTAGGTGCACCCGTTATGGAACCACAAGGAAAGAGAGCGCGAAAGATTTCAACAAGGTCAACATTCTCTCGCAACTGACTCTTGATGGTCGAGGTCATCTGCCAAACAGTCGAATACTGCTCTACTTGGCACAGACGTTCTACATGCTCACTCCCCACCTCAGAAATACGGTTCATATCATTGCGTAAGAGGTCCACAATCATCATATTTTCAGAGCGATTTTTAGAATCCTGCTCCAACCAGCTGGCCTGCTCCAAGTCTTCTTGGTCAGTTACTCCACGCTGAGTCGTTCCCTTCATTGGTCGCGTTGTCAACTCGCGATCATTCTGCTCAAAAAAGAGCTCTGGGCTCATGGAAATCACTGCCATCTCATCATGTTCAACATAGGCATTGTAGCCCGCCTCCTGCTCTACCACGATACGATTGTAAATGGCAAAAGGATTGGCACTCAAATCTTGCTTGAGTTGGACGGTGTAGTTGACTTGATAGGTGTCTCCCTGCCGCAAATGATGATGTATTTGGGCAATAGCCTTTTCATATTCCTCTGCAGACGTTAGCTCCTGCCAATCAGAAGGCAAATCAACCTCATCATAAGCTAACGGAATACTAGATTTATCTACACTATCATGAACCGTAAAGTAGAGCAGATACTCTCCCAACAAAGGTGCAGAGTGGACAGCTAATTTCTCCTCAAAAACAGGTGCAGCCTCATAGCTGACATAGCCCACCACATAGTAGCCCTGCTCTTGGTAGCTTTCCACTTGTGCCAGCAAATCTGCCACTTCTGCTACATTTCTCGTTTTCAACTCTTTAATCGGCTGGGTAAAGGTGTATCTCTCCCCCAAAACCCTAAAATCAATCACTGTTTTTCTATGCATATCTTAAGTATAGCACAAAATAAGAAAACCCTCATCCGCAAAGCAGATGAGAGATTTCGATTATTTAAAGATTGAAGTTTTAAAGCTGTTTGTTTGTTGAAGAAGTTTTTTGTATAGTTTCTCTTTAAGTGCAACAGTATTATCAAATTTAACTGATCCATTTTTAAGAGTTGCTTTATCTTTTTCAACAGCTGCAGCGAATGCTTGTTTTAAATCGTCGTAACTACTGTATGTAGTGCCGTCAATTGTAACTGGGTTAAATCCTGCTTTAGCTTTATCAACAACTTCTTTGAAGTATGCCTTCTTCCAATCTTCTAGAGTACTAAATTTACCATCAGAAACTTTCTTAATGATGAAGTCATCTCCTAGAGTAGCATGACCTGCTTGTTTAGACTCATTTTTCAGCATGTTAGAAGCATAATTTAGGAAACCTTTTTCATATCCAAAGTAACCCCACATACGGAAGGTGTTATGTTTGAATGACATTGCTCCTGGAGCCCCTTCACTTGTATTACCTCCGTAGATACCTGCAGTGATAGGCACAGTTACATAAGCAGAACCAAATCCAGTTGGGTCATACTGACCATTACCAGGACCGTGCTTAGTCATGAAGTTTTTCTCTACTAAGTCGTTAACAGATGTTAAATTATATTCTTTTTCTTCTGCATTTAAATCTCTTACGTTGTCGTATTGGTTCTTCGTATTAGCTCCACGAAGTTGCTTATCTACTTTCTTGAACCAAGCGTTATTTAGTTCTTTACTACGTTTATCAATTACAGCTTCTCCTTCAAGATAATCAAGAAGCATAAGCGTATCATTGAAACCTTTCATGTAGTTATCGATTCCTGCACGAGATGTCAAATCATTTGGATTTGTGTTATACCATTGATTTCCGTCATTTGGACGTTCGTAGGCCATGTTCAACCCTAGTGCTTTAAAGTCACCGTTTGGACTTGTTTCAGCAGGTGATTGTAACATACCTTGTGCAAATGCCTCTAAGTCAGTACCTTCACGGTGTCTTGAACCACCTAAGTAAACCATACGGTCATTTACGTGAGTCGTTTCGTGAGTGAAGGCTGAGATACCGAAGTCACTAATCATGTCAGTAACCATGAAGAAGACTGAATCGTCTTTATAAGGGTTACCATAAATACGAGCTACAGCTCCCATACGCCAGTCAGTTGCGTGGTAACGATCTGTTGGTCCGTATAATTCACGGATTGGTGCAACATCTTTACCATCAGCAGTGTGACCATAACGGTCTGTGCTTATACCTTTATAGTTTTGGTTATCTAGTACTGGTGTTGGTACCATGTTGTTGCTCTTAAGCAGTTGGTTACGAACTTTATCTAATGATAAACGAGACCAGAAGTCTAGGTAGTTTTGTTGACCTTTAGCAACTTTATTGATTTCAGCTTTGAATGCTTCACGTTCTTCCGCAGTATTCTTACCGTATTTTTCAAATGAACTGTAAGCCATAGTGTTATATGTCGAAATTAAGAACATATGTGCATCTTTTAAGTTTAGAAGCGGCAGAATCATCTTACCATGCATATCGTTGTTTAATCCTTCGTATGCTCTGTGTTTCTTATCAGCAAACTCCGGAGTTGTTGTTTTAGGCTCAACAATATATACATTATCTTTAGTTGCTTTTATGAACCAATCGTTTAAGTCCGTATCACTTGTAAATAGTTCCATATTGTATTTCAAGAACTCATGCAAATTACCTTTACCAGTAGCACCAGCGATGACTTCACGATAGGCGTCGTGAGTACGGTCACCTTTAATGTAACTTTCTTTAGATCCAATATTGATAATTCTATCTAAGACGCTAACGTTTTTACCGTAGAAATCAGGTTTGAATAGCATTAATTCTTTAATATTAAAGTCATCGAATTTAACTCCGTAGTAACGGTTGAGGTAAGACAAACCAAGAAGAACTGCAGCCTTATTGTCATCGATTTTCTTAATCAAGGCACGTTTAGCAGCCTCATCTGTGTTAAGTTGGTGATCTTCATTTTCCACTAACTTCGTAACGAATTTATTAAGATTATCTTTAACATACTTGAAGCTTTCTTCTAAGTACAAATCCTTAATTGCATTGACTTTGTTGCCACCAGTTCTACCCAAGTGTTGGTAAATCGGGTCAGATTGCAATTCAACTGGACTCAATTTACTTTCGATAGCGCTGATTAAATCTGCACGATCTTTAACAACCATATTTGGTGTATAAACGACTTCACCAAGCTCAGCGACACTGTATTCTTTCACTTGTTTAACTTTAGATTCTTTCGGTGAAATTGTAAAGATGTCTTTTGTCTTATCTGCGTAGTGGACAAAAATATGGTCAGCATCTGTAAGGTCTGTGACAAAGGCATTGCCTTTCATCGCCGTAACAGACAAGATTTCTTTAGTCATTAATGGACTATTAGCTGCAAGCTTGTTCCCTTGGTTGACGATCCATTCTTTGTTATAGAATGGTTGAAGTTTTTCGATGTTGCGGTAAGCAAGCTCACGAGAGGCGTCGTAGCCAATGATTGTTTTGTATTGATCAGCTTTGTTGACAATGTTATTGAGTTTGTCTTCAACAGGTTTCGTGCTTTCAAACTTATCAGCAGTGATTCCCATTGCTTCAATCTTCTTGTCAGCTTCTTCTTGTGAGATGCTAGGAATCTTACGAGAATTGTTGTAAGATTTATTACCCTCACTTACACCCTCAACACTGAAGTTACGTTTTGTTCTTGAATAGGTGAAGTAATCATCAGCGTCAATATCAGAGTGACCGAACACCATTTCACCAGTTTTGACTTTCATCATGGTGATGTTGTCTTCAATAGCACCCAAGGCCCAGTTAGTACCGAGTAAGCCACCTGATTGAACAGCTTCTTTCAGCTCGATAGAACCTTTAGCAACTGAATTTCTGAGAACACCTTCTCTACCTAGTGTATGGTTATCACCACCATTTTGAGAAGAATAAACTAATCCTGCAGCTTTTGCTTTATTACCAGTAATTTCAGCATCAACGTAAGCTTTTTCTACGATACCTTTCCAGTTTTCACCTAGAACACCTGCTAAATACCAACCTTTGTTTCCAGCAGCGTGAATCTTACCGATAAAGGCAACATTACTTACCTTACCACTACCATCAATTTTATTGATAATACCAGCTACATCGTTGCCCCCGACAACATTACCTGTTACTTTAACATTTTCGACAGTTGCATTATTTTTGATAACACCTGCGATTGGTGCTACTCGATCAAATCCAGGCATGTCAATGTTGACATTTTCAAGCAAGAGATTCTTAACAGTACCACCTTCGATGTTACCAAACAACGGTCTCGTAATGTTATGGATGGCAAATTTATTACCTTCTGTACTTTCCAATGTTCCCTTGAAGGCATTGGTTACATAAGACTTGCCGGCTGCTTGCACGTTACTTGCATTCATACTGCTACCAAGCTTAAAGGTACCAGTAGGATTGTCCTGCATGGCTTTTACAAGATCACTGAAATCGTAATAAACATCACCTTCATGAGCTTTTGGCTTAGCAAAATAATGGACATACTCCTCTGCAAACTGATTATCTGCATTACGTTGGACTAGGTCTGGTGCTTTCGCAGTGACTTTGAACAAGGCTTTACCATCAACTGTGACCTCTTCAATCTTATCAACAGCAAGTTTTGTTACCTTGTTATCATGAGTTGTCACTTTCAAGTAATAAGGTTTAATATCTGATGGTTTTGCTGACAAGAGACTATTATCAGTTTCTACACCTTGGTCATCAACACTGATAAGGCTTGTTTCCTTAATGTTTTTAACTTCGACTTTTTTGAGATCGAGTCTTAGTGGTTCTTCCGTGAGAACTACTTCTTCATTCCCATTTCCACGATCGTAAACCATCTTAGTCGCAATCTTGTAGTCCTTGTAGTATTTCAAGTCTGTAAGATTTGCAGTCAGGTCTCCCTCAGACATGTTGACTGTTTGAAGGCTAGTATCACTATCTTTCAAAACAACTTCAAGAGATTTAATGGTTACACCTGTTGGTTTGACCAATTGGTAACGAACCTTGGCGCTACGCTCTAATTCTTCTTTATCTATATGAGTGAGGGTCAACGTTGGCTCAGTCAAGATTTGATCACCTTTTTTGATGATACGATCTTGAACTGCTTCAACAACTTCCTCTGAAATCGTTGGAGCATCTGCAGTTTTCACTCCTTTAAGAGTCTTATAGACTTTGGTAATCTTTTTCTTACCGTTTTGACCAGCTTGAGCAACAACTTCTGTTCCCTTCGGAAGAGTGCTGTCTACTTCTGTTCTTGTCTCGAAAGGAATTTCTTCAAACGAAACTTCTTCAACTTGACCTTCAATAGCCTTGGTACCACGACTAATTTTTTCGTTTACTGGCGCCTTAACAGTTTCTGTACTCGTGCTGATTGGGTCCCCAACTTTTTGGCCATCAACTGTCTTATAGACACGATGAATCAGCTGACTTCCGGCTTGACCATTTTGAATCACTGTTTCTTCATCAGTGTAACGAGTATCATCAGCTACATACTCCTTTGTATATGGAATTTCTACAGTTTCAGTTTCCGTGATAGTTGCTTCAGCTACTTTATACTCTGGCAATTCTGGCTGAACTAGAGACTCACCTTGGTGACCCTCTTCTTGGGTACCTTTAGCTGTAAGTTCACCTGTGTAGGCTGGGTTTTCTGGCTGAACTAGAGATTCACCTTCGTGGCCCTCTTCTTGAGTTCCTTTAGCACTGATCTCACCTGTGTAGGCTGGCAATTCTGGCTGAACTAGAGATTCACCTTGGTGGCCCTCTTCTTGAGTTCCTTTAGCACTAATCTCACCTGTGTAGGCTGGCAATTCTGGCTGAACTAAGGACTCACCTTCGTGACCTGCTTCTTGCGTGCCTTTTGCTGTAATCTCGCCTGTGTAGGCTGGCAACTCTGGCTGAACTAAAGCTTCGCCTTGGTGGCCCTCTTCTTGCGTGCCTTTAGCACTTTCTTCAGGTTTATAAGCTGGTTCTTCTGGCTGAACTAGAGACTCACCTTCGTGACCTGCTTCTTGAGTGCCTTTAGTACTAATCTCACCTGTGTAAGCTGGGGCTTCTGGCTGAACTAACGCTTCGCCTTGGTGGCCCTCTTCTTGCGTGCCTTTAGCACTGACCTCTTCTGTATAAGCTGGCAATTCTGGCTGAACTAAAGCTTCGCCTTGGTGACCTTTTTCTTGAGTGCCTTTAGCACTGATCTCTTCTGTATAAGCTGGCAATTCTGGTTGAATCAGAGATTCACCTTCATGGCCTTTTTCTTGAGTGCCTTTAGCGCTAATCTCACCTGTGTAAGCTGGCAATTCTGGTTGAACCATAGATTCACCTTCATGGCCTGCTTCTTGAGTTCCTTTAGCACTAATATCACCTGCGTACGCTGGCAATTCTGGTTGAACCAGAGATTCACTTTCATGACCTGCTTCTTGCGTTCCCTTAGCAGTAGCAATTTGCTCTGGTTGTTCTTGGAAATCTGATGCTTTAAAGTAACCTACATATTCGTATCCTTCAATTTGAATGACACCTTTGGCTAAGTCCTCTTGACTACTTGCAGCAATCGTTTGGTTGTAGGACACCAAGATTTTATTCTCAAATGCTTGAGCTGATTGAGGGATAAAGTAACTACCACCTAGCGCTCCAATAAAGAGAATACCCAACATTTTATTGCGGTGTTTTTTAGACATCACAACGACAACCAAAGACGCTGTTGCAAAACCGAGAGTTGCCAATGCCAACTCCTTGCTTCCAGTGTTCGGCAATTGTTGAGAATTCACTTCCTTTTTTCTGTAAACAAGATAAACAACATCATCTTGTTTTAAATCTGAAGGGAGTTCGCGATGGAGCAAAGCTTTTTCTGCTTCTATCAATTCCTGTTCAGCCAAATAACGGTAATGAACTTGGTTAGGTGTCGCTACTTCGTTAGCTACAACAGTTTCAGCTAAAAAGTTGTTTGCTCCCAAAAGAAATGTCCCGATTACCGCAGAACCGACACCAACTGAGAACTTCCGAATAGAGTATTTGATGACTTTATCAAACTGCATTTTTCTGTTTTTCATTTTAAATCTTTCTAATGTGATCTATTGGATAGTGCGCACGCGCACCTCCGATTAATTTTGGACGGCTAGCAAGAGCCGTTACATGAGCCTGGCCAATCTCTCTTAAGACTGGTCGAATGGGAACCTGAACATGCTTGACATGCATACCAATTGCAGTGTCCCCAATATCCAATCCAGCATGAGCCTTGATAAATTCAACCTCAACTGGATCTTGCATAAACTTGAAGGCTGCCAACTGACCTGAACCTCCTGCATGAAGGGTAGGAAGGACACTGACCATTTCCAGATCAAACTGCTCTGCCAACTGACGTTCCACAACGAGAGCCCGATTGACATGTTCACAACCTTGAACGGCTAGATGAATTCCTTTTTCCTCTAGGATATCTAGGATAGTCTTCACAATGATTTCCCCAATTTCTTGGCTGGATTCCTTGCCAATCTGACCACCTATCACTTCACTAGAAGAAAGGCCCAAAACAAAGATAGATCCTTGCTTCAAATTGGCCTTTTCTAATACATCTTTTACAATCTGACTTGTGTCTCTTTGAATGTCTTTTTCCTTCATACTTGATACCTCTTTTGTCATTATCTATCATATCGTTTTTTCTACGTTTTAGCAAGATATACAACCTAGAAAGCTTGCCCAATTACGCATAAAACTCCCAGAATTGACTGGGAGTTAACTAGTTTCTATTCTATTTATGTATATTTCCACTTTCGTCCCTTTTTGGGGTGTAGAATCAATCTTCATCTGGTAATGTTCTCCAAAATGAAGTTTGAGTCGCTGGTTAACATTTTGAAGACCAACTCCCCCACGTTTGAGTTGACTTTGACTACTATCAGCAGCAGTCTGGAAGCCAACTCCATCATCCTCAATACGGATGACCAATCCTGAATCCTGTTTCTGGACAGAGACTCTAATATGTCCCTGACCTTCCTTCTCCTTGATGCCATGGTAAAGAGCATTCTCTACAAGGGGTTGTAAGACCAGCTTAGGCAAGACTAAATTATCAAAGGCAGGGTTTTCATCAATCCCATAGTCCAGCTTGTCTCCATAGCGTTGTTTCTGAATAAAGAGATACTGGCGGACATGATTGATTTCGTCAGAGAGGCAAATCAAGTCCTTGCCTTGATTGAGTGCCAAGCGGAAATAGGTAGCCAAGGATTTGGTCACCTGAACCACTCGCTGACTGTCCCGAAACTCAGCCATCCAGATGATGGTATCTAAGGTATTATATAGGAAATGAGGATTAATCTGGCTTGATAGAGCTTGAAGTTGGTACTGACGGGTTGTTTCTTCCTGCCTGCGAATAGCTGCCATCAGCTGATCAATCTGATTCAACATAGCATTGAACTGGCGAGTCACCTCTCTCAATTCATAAGCACCCGCTTCCTTGGCACGCAGATTTTGAGCACCCGAAGCAATTTCCAGCATGGTTTCTCTCAAGTCCTTCAAAGGAGCAATCCATCGCTTGAGACTGAACCACACCAAGCAGAGACAGGCAAGAAGAGATGTGACACTAGCACCAAGCAAGGTCCACAAGAGTTGACTCCGAACCTGGTCTAATTTCTCCAGTGAAGACACGCCAAGCACCGTCCAATCAGTTCCAGCAATCTTTTCTTGACTGACATAGGATTGGTGGTCTGGAGTATAACCCTGCCCTGTCTCGATGTAGGGTTTCATGGACTCCATTTCGCTAGACGAACTATAAACTGTATGTTTAGGATGATAAACAAATTCATGGTTTTCATTGATGATAAAGGCGAAGCCCTGCTGACCCAACTGAAGTTGGTTGAGATAGGCTTCCAGAGTTTCGTAGGAAATATCCAAACGAAACACACCCAGATTGGCTCCTTTTGCATCAACAAGTTCTTGAGTGACAGAAATAACCCATTGACTATCTGATTTACGAGCTGGAGTCAAAACGGGCTTAGACCCCTGATGAATGGCCTTTTGGTACCAATCCTCAGCCATCATATCAGAGGAAGTTTTCATCTGCACACTGTCATCTGTAGAAATGACCTGACCAGATTTGGTCACCAACACAACAGTTTTCAAGTCCTGGTCTGCCTTCAAAATGGTCAAAAATAGATCTCGAATTCCCTTTACTCTGTCTTGACTGGGATTCTCAGTATAGGTTAGGACATCTGCCTGCTGAGTCAAACTAGTCGAGGTGGTTTCTAATTTTTTGATATAAGACTGGATAAAGTGGCTAGTCTGACTGATAGTCGTTTGGTTATTACCTTCAATGGTAGCCTCAATAGCTGATGAACTAGATTGATAGTAGAAAGTTCCAACCAGAGCTAGGAGAATGAGAAAGACCAGAAAGATGGAAATAACCATTCTGACTAGGAGAGAAGAACGCTTCATCAACCTTCCCCCTTCTTAAACTGACGAGGGGTCACACCTGCAATCTGTTTAAAACGTTGGGTAAAGTAGTTCATATCTTCAAAACCAACCTTTTCAGCTATCTCGTAAATCTTCAGATCTGTAGTCAAAAGCAAGAGCTTGGCTTGTTTGACACGTTCTCGCACCAAATAATCCTGAAAAGGCAACCCCAGCTCTTTCTTAATCAAGGAACTCAGATAGGTCGGACTAAAGCCCAAGTCACTGGCTAAAGACTTTAAACTGAATTGGCTATCAGCCAGATGGGACTGGATTTTCTGGGCCATGTTTCCTTCAAACTTATCGGTCAATAAATCTTGTAACTGCTCTTCTTTCTCTTCCTTGTCTAGTTTTTGCTTGATTTTCCCCAACATTTCCTCAATATCCCGACGAGAAAAGGGTTTGAGCAGGTAGTCATCCACACCGAGTTTGACAGCAGAAAGGGCATAATCAAAATCATCGTAGCCTGTCAAAAAAACTAGATGAACCTGAGGATAGGTTTCTCGGACCAGACTTGCCAACTGGATACCATTTAGCTGGGGCATGTTGATATCGGTTAAAATGATATCCGGAACCTGCTTTTGTATCAATTCCCAAGCCTGCCTTCCATTTTCAGCCTGACCGATGATTTCCATATCGTAGGCTGCTACATTGACCAGCTTGGTCAAGCCTTGTCTTACCAGATATTCATCTTCTACGATTAAGATTGTGTAGGTCATGCTCTGCTCCTTTATCACTTACTAGTATCAGTATAGCAAAATTCTCCTCTAACTGCTTAGGAAAGGTCACTTAATCAACATAATCTAGTAAATAAGCATAGCCTTTTTCTTCCATTTGGTCTTTGGGAATAAAGCGGATAGAAAGACTATTGATACAGTAGCGTAAGCCCCCCTTGTCCTGTGGGCCGTCCGTAAAGACATGGCCAAGGTGAGAATCTCCAACTCGGCTCCGCACTTCCATGCGTGTCATATTGTAGGACTTATCTTCCTTGTAGGTGGCAACATCTGGACTGATGGGTTGGGTGAAACTAGGCCAGCCACAACCAGACTCAAACTTGTCCTTTGATGAAAAGAGAGGTTCGCCAGTTGCTACATCCACATAGATACCAGATTCAAATTTATCCCAGTAGCGGTTTGAGAAAGCCCGTTCTGTTTGATTTTTCTGGGTAACTGCATACTCCTCAGGTGACAGGGTCTTTTTCAATTCTTCATCACTTGGTTTGGGATATTTGCTGGCATCAATGACGGGATAGGCCGCCTGATTGACATTGATATGACAGTAGCCATTTGGATTTTTCTTGAGATAGTCTTGGTGGTAATCCTCAGCCACCACAAAATTCTTCAAGGTCTCCTTTTCAACTGCTAAAGGTTGATCGTATTTCTTAGCCACCTCATCAAAGACCTGGTTAATCACCTCTAAATCCTTGTCATCTGTGTAATAAACACCAGTACGGTACTGGGTTCCCACATCATTTCCTTGTTTATTTTTGCTGGTTGGATTGATAATGCGGAAATAGTGAAGCAGGATTTCCTTGAGGGAAATTTGATTGGCGTCATAGGTGACATGAACAGTCTCCGCATGACCTGTTTGGTTAATCAATTCGTACTTGGTTGTTTCCCCTCTACCATTTGCATAGCCTGATACGGCATCTGTTACACCGGGAACGCGTGAGAAGTATTCCTCAACTCCCCAGAAACAACCTCCAGCTAGATAAATTTCGTGCAAGTCTGCATCTTTACTAACTTCTGTTTTTTTCACTGTTTTTCCTCCTTGGCTAACTGACGCTTTCTCAATTTGCGAGCTATCTGTCTGCCCTGCATTTCGCATCAATAGAAAATAGAAACCGGTTATGGCTAGGAAAAAAATCCCTGCCAAAATAAAAAGTTTTACTTTATCATTCATGACCTTTCTCTACCCCATTTCTTTCAATGTCTTTAAAATCATATCCTTATCCATAAAACCTGGTTGCGTTTTGACCAGCTTGCCTTCCTTGTCTATAAAGGCTTGAGTTGGGTAAGAACGGACACCATAACTTTCCAAAAGTTTGCCTGACGGATCAATTAGAACTGGGAAATTTTTATAATCCAAGCCCTTGTACCAGTTCTTAAAGTCTGCTTCAGCTTGTTCTCCCTTGTGTCCAGGAGACACCACTGTCAAGACCACATAATCATCACCAGCCTCTTTAGCAATTTCATCCGTATCTGGAAGGCTGGCTAGACAGATGGAACACCAAGAAGCCCAGAATTTGAGATAGACTTTCTTGCCCTTGTAATCAGACAAGCGGTAGGTCTTGCCATCTACTCCCGTCAGTTCAAAATCAGCAACTGCCTGACCTTTAGTCGCAGTGTGCGCACTGACTTGTTCTGTTTTTGTTTGCTCCTTCATAGTAGATTGGTCTGACATATTTTTAGCCGAACAGGCTGCCAAGCAACAGATTGAGCCGACTCCAAGGAGACATGTTTGCCATTTTTTCACTTCTTTTTCCTCTCTATTCAAATAATGTAGTCAAAATGGAAGCATTTCCCAAAAGCACCAAGATTCCCATCACGATAATGAGGAAACCACCTACTTTTTTGAGGGTGCCGAGGTAGGGATGGAGTTTTCGGAAATGTTTCAAAACATAGCTGGAGGCTAGAGCTAGAACCAAAAATGGTAGCGCTAGACCCAGCGTATAGATTAACATGAGACCAGCTCCCTGCCAAGCTCCTGAACCACCTGAAGCCGCCAAGGCCAAAACAGAGCCCAGAACCGGCCCCACACAAGGCGTCCAAGCAAAACTAAAGGTCAATCCCAGTAAAAATGCCTGACTATAGCCCTTACCCTTTTGCCCTTTTCTCTGTAATTGTAGCCTTCTTTCCTTGTAGAGTCCCTTCAAATGCAAGACTTCCATCTGGTGCAAGCCCAAGAGAATGATAACCGCACCCGTCACATACTGAAACCAAGAAGCATACAGCAAATTGCCTAAAAAACCAGCTCCATAGCCCAGTAAGATAAAAACAAAGGAAATCCCCGCTATAAAGGCCAAAGTTCGCAATAAACTAACAACTGAGATTGAAAATTTACCACTAGAAACCTGAGCACCATCTTTATCATCCAACAAGACCCCTGCATAGACCGGTAACAAGGGTAAAATACAAGGAGAAAAGAAGGAAAAAATTCCAGCAAGAAAAACACTAATAAAAAAGATAATATTAGCCATTGCCTTCCTCCATTCTTTGATTTTATAGGACTATTATAGCCCCAAAACTCCAGAAAAAACAGGGACAATGATAGGGAAAAATAGGAATTTAATCAGATTATACTTCAAAAAAATCAAAAGAAGCATGAATACAAAAGGTAAGCTATCTTATACTCAATAAAAATCAAAGAGCAAACTAGGAAGCTAGCTGCAGGCTGCTCAAAACACAGTTTTGAGGTTGTGGATAGAACTGACGAAGTCAACTCAAAATACTGTTTTGAGGTTGCAGATGCAAGCTGACGTAGTTTGAAGAGATTTTCGAAGACTATTACTGTTTCAGAGCTCACATCTAGCATAACTAAAAAACAGATTCTTCCATCTATCACGGAACAATCTGTCGTTGACTTACTGTTTTAGAAAAACTCCAACCAGAGCTTGCGAACCTTGTCTTTGCTGGTCTCTCTGTATTTTTTTAGTTCCAAGAATGCTATTACTTGTAATGGTCTAATAAGAGTGCCTCAAACTCAGCTACTGTCATCCCCAACTGCTCACTCGCAAATTCTGAAGTTAAAACATGTTGGCGTACTAAATCAAGAAAGGTAAATATTTTCCCACGCTCCAGTCCCTGTTCAAGACCACGCTCTAAGCCCTTTTCTTCAGCTTGTTCCAAGGCATAGTCCTGTGCTAACAAGGCTTGTTCTTCGCGCATACGT
>NZ_JUUO01000125.1 GCF_001074975.1 Streptococcus pseudopneumoniae
TGTGTTTTCTAAGGAACATATCTATTATGCACACCCCTATGCCTCTTGGGAAAGGGGAACTAACGAGAATCACAACAGGCTCATTCGTAGATGGTTACCTAAAGGAACTAAGAAAACGACTCCCAAAGAAGTCGCATTCATCGAAAAATGGATTAATAACTATCCTAAAAAATGCTTGAACTACAAGTCGCCTAGAGAAGACTTCTGGATGGCTAACTTGAACTTGAAATTTGGCTATTTACAAATTTTCACAAAAAAATAGGAAAAATTAGCAAAACTCTTGTAAACGCTAACAGTAAATGTTATACTAGAAGAGTAAATTTTAAATTGAAGGTAGGAATTTTCTATGAGTAAAATCGTTGTAGTTGGTGCTAACCACGCAGGTACAGCATGTATTAATACCATGTTGGATAATTTTGGCAATGAGAACGAAATCGTTGTATTTGACCAAAACTCTAACATCTCTTTCCTAGGATGTGGAATGGCCCTTTGGATTGGTGAACAAATTGACGGTGCTGAAGGCTTGTTCTATTCTGATAAAGAAAAATTGGAAGCTAAAGGTGCTAAGGTTTACATGAACTCACCAGTTCTTTCAATCGACTACGATAACAAAGTAGTTACAGCAGAAGTTGAAGGAAAAGAACATAAAGAATCTTACGATAAATTGATTTTCGCTACAGGTTCTACACCAATCTTACCACCAATCGAAGGTGTTGAAATTGTTAAAGGAAACCGCGAATTTAAAGCAACTCTTGAAAACGTACAATTCGTTAAATTATATCAAAATGCTGAAGAAGTTATCAACAAACTTGCTGATAAGAGCAAACACCTCGAACGTATCGCCGTTGTAGGTGGTGGTTATATCGGTGTTGAACTTGCTGAAGCTTTCGAACGTCTTGGAAAAGAAGTTGTCCTTGTTGATATCGTTGACACAGTATTGAACGGTTACTATGACAAAGACTTCACACAAATGATGGCGAAGAATTTGGAAGACCACAACATCCGCTTGGCTCTTGGTCAAACTGTTAAATCAATCGAAGGTGACGGTAAAGTTGAACGCTTGATTACTGACAAAGAAAGCTTTGACGTGGATATGGTTGTTCTTGCAGTTGGTTTCCGTCCAAACACTGCCCTTGCTGACGGTAAGATTGAACTCTTCCGCAACGGTGCCTTCCTTGTAGACAAGAAACAAGAAACTTCAATTCCAGGTGTATTTGCCGTTGGTGACTGTGCGACTGTTTATGACAATGCTCGTAAAGATACAAGCTACATCGCTCTTGCTTCAAACGCTGTTCGTACTGGTATCGTTGGTGCTTACAATGCTTGTGGATATGAATTGGAAGGAATCGGTGTTCAAGGTTCAAACGGTATCTCAATCTATGGTCTTCACATGGTTTCAACTGGTTTGACTCTTGAAAAAGCTAAAGCTGCTGGCTACAACGCAACTGAAACAGGCTTTAACGATCTTCAAAAACCAGAATTCATGAAACATGATAACCATGAAGTAGCGATTAAGATTGTCTTTGACAAAGATAGCCGTGAAATCCTTGGCGCTCAAATGGTATCACGTGATTCTGCAATCAGCATGGGAATCCACATGTTCTCACTTGCTATCCAAGAGCATGTAACAATTGATAAATTGGCATTGACAGACCTCTTCTTCTTGCCACACTTCAACAAACCATACAACTATATCACAATGGCTGCACTTACAGCTGAAAAATAAAAATAAATAAGCTATCCGGCCTTAAATGAAGGTCGGATAGTTTTTTTATACTCAATGAAAATCAAAGAGCAAACTAGGAAACTAGCCGCAGGTTGCTCAAAGCACTGCTTTGAGGTTGTAGATAAGACTGACGAAGTCAGTTACATATATCTACGGCAAAGTGAAGCTGACGTGGTTTGAAGAGATTTTCAAATAGTATTAGTTAATCTGTACCCATACAATTACTTTTTTTCTATCTTGTGATTCATTCTAATCTGACTTAAAATGAAATGGTAGCTACCAATACAAATGATGAGGATAAAACAAATGACTGAAAATCGTTATGAACTAAATAAAAACTTGGCACAGATGCTCAAAGGTGGGGTTATCATGGACGTTCAGAACCCTGAACAGGCTCGTATTGCAGAGGCTGCTGGTGCGGCAGCTGTTATGGCCTTGGAGCGGATTCCAGCTGATATTCGTGCTGCGGGTGGTGTTTCCCGTATGAGTGATCCAAAGATGATTAAGGAAATCCAAGAAGCGGTTAGTATTCCAGTGATGGCCAAGGTCAGAATCGGGCATTTTGTTGAAGCTCAGATTTTAGAGGCTATTGAAATTGACTATATCGACGAGAGTGAAGTTCTATCTCCAGCAGACGACCGTTTCCATGTGGATAAGAAAGAATTCCAAGTTCCTTTTGTCTGTGGGGCTAAGGATTTGGGTGAAGCCTTGCGTCGTATCGCTGAAGGTGCTTCTATGATTCGTACCAAAGGAGAACCAGGTACAGGAGATATCGTTCAAGCTGTTCGCCATATGCGTATGATGAATCAGGAAATTCGCCGAATTCAAAACCTACGTGAGGACGAACTTTATGTTGCTGCCAAGGACTTGCAAGTCCCTGTTGAATTGGTTCAATATGTTCATGAACATGGAAAATTGCCAGTTGTTAACTTCGCAGCTGGAGGCGTTGCAACGCCAGCAGATGCTGCGCTGATGATGCAATTAGGGGCAGAGGGTGTCTTTGTCGGTTCAGGTATTTTCAAGTCAGGAGATCCTGTTAAACGAGCTAGTGCCATTGTTAAAGCTGTGACTAACTTCCGTAATCCTCAAATCCTAGCACAAATTTCAGAAGATCTAGGGGAAGCCATGGTTGGTATCAATGAAAATGAGATCCAAATTCTCATGGCTGAGCGAGGAAAATAGATGAAAATCGGAATATTGGCCTTGCAAGGGGCCTTTGCAGAACATGCAAAAGTGCTAGATCAATTAGGTGTTGAGAGTGTAGAAATCAGAAATTTAGAGGATTTTCAGAAATCTCAGAGTGACATGTCGGGTTTGATTTTGCCTGGTGGTGAGTCTACAACCATGGGCAAGCTCTTACGTGATCAGAACATGCTGATTCCCATTCGTGAAGCCATTCTATCTGGTTTACCAGCCTTTGGAACCTGTGCAGGCTTAATTTTACTGGCTAAGGAAATCACTTCTCAGGAAGAAAGTCATCTAGGAACTATGGATATGGTGGTCGAGCGTAATGCTTATGGGCGCCAACTAGGAAGTTTCTACACGGAAGCAGAATGTAAGGGAGTCGGTCAGATTCCAATGACCTTTATCCGTGGTCCAATTATCAGCAGTGTTGGAGAGGGTGTAGAAATTCTAGCAAGAGTTGACGATCAAATCGTTGCAGCCCAAGAAAAAAATATGTTGGTAACTTCTTTTCATCCAGAATTGACTGATGATGTTCGCTTGCACCAGTACTTTATCAATATGTGTGACAAAAAGATAGTGGAATAAAAAGTGATAAATCAAGTTTCGATTCGCTTTTTCCAAAGAATCATTTTTTAAGTCATCTGACAGTATTCTGTGAATTTATATTTATTTACGATAAATTAGAAAAGAATGATCGTTGGAATAAAGCTTATATACTGAATATAGTGTTCAAGTGTCTTTTATTGGGAGCACTTTAGAGGATGGAGTTAAAATACTATTCTATACTCCTTAATACTCTTCGACAATCTCTTCAAACCACGTCAGCTTTATCCGCAACCTCAAAGCGGTGCTTTGAACAACCTGCGGTTAGCTTCCTAGTTAGCTCTTTGATTTTCATTGAATATATAGTGGTTTGAAATAAGATGTGTGCAACTTGATTAGGGAAATCAAATTAATTTCTAGAAATGTTTTAGTATCCACGATGTACTATTCTAGTTTCAATTTACTATAAAAATGATGTATGGGATTGGTCAAAAAGAACACTTTGAAAATAGCAAAAAACGAGTATCTCTACAGATGGAGATACTCGTTCTATTATGTATAAAGCTATGAGTCTGTCGTCCTACGTAAGGTGCGCGTCGAAGGTTATACCTAAAAAAACTCCAAACGCGATACAATAAAGGGGATTAAGCCAATTCTAAAGATTTTTTAAGAGGTAAGTGATGAGTTAAGATCAATGGTGTTTTAACAAGGTGAAAAGGGTCAGTACATTTTACAACGTTTTTTATTTTATTCTTTGGTATTCTTTTGCAAAAAAAGAATACAACATTTTGTTGTATCCTAAATATTAAATCAAGTCCTGAATTTTCTTAAGTTTTTATCATATTTTCTGTTATAATTAAGGTGCCTTAAGAAAAATAATGAAAAAACTAAATGTTTTTCATATAGTTTTCATTTTTTGTGTTATAATTAAGGTGCCTTAAGAAAAATATTAAGGTGCCTTAAGAAAAATATTAAGGTGCCTTAAGAAAAATAATGAAAAAGTAGGTTTAGAAAGAGGTAAGTATCTATGTCTTCTCATAAAAAAGTGTCACTCTCTGAGATTAATCAATCTATCGATACTCCAAATAACAATCATTTCTGGCAAAATTTAAAGGCCTTTGTAGGTCCGGGTGCTCTTGTCGCAGTTGGTTATATGGATCCAGGAAACTGGATTACCAGTGTAGTCGGTGGTGCTTCCTATAAGTATAGTCTCTTGTTTGTTATCTTGATTTCATCTCTCATTGCCATGCAACTTCAGCAGATGGCAGGAAAGCTTGGTATTGTAACCCAGATGGACCTGGCTCAAGCAACGGCTCATCATTCACCTAAATGGCTTCGTTATAGTCTATGGGTGATTTTAGAATTAGCCTTGATGGCGACAGATCTGGCAGAAGTTCTAGGTTCAGCGATTGCTCTCAATCTTCTCTTTAAGATTCCGATTATGATAGCAATTCTCTTGACCGTGTTGGATGTTTTTCTCTTATTGCTTCTGATGAAATTTGGCTTTAAGAAGATTGAAGCTATTGTGACAACACTGATTTTAACCATTCTAGCAATTTTTACCTATCTGGTAGCTTTGTCACATCCAAGCTTCCAAGGAATCGTTGAGGGTTATCTACCGAATGCAACCTTATTTGAAAGTCCCTTGCCAGGGCATGAAAGTCAATTAACCTTGGCACTAGGGATCGTGGGAGCAACTGTTATGCCTCATAACCTCTATTTGCATTCATCCTTGTCACAGACTCGTAAAATCAATCACAAGGACAAAAATGATGTTCGAAAAGCCGTACGCTTTATGACCTGGGATTCTAATCTCGAGTTATCCTTGGCCTTTGTCGTTAACTCCCTTCTTTTGATCTTAGGAGCGGCTCTCTTTTTCGGCCATGCATCCGACATTTCTGCCTTCTCTCAAATGTATAATGCCTTGCAGGATTCTACTATTGCAGGAGCTATAGCTAGCTCGACCTTATCAACCTTGTTTGCCTTGGCTTTATTAGCCAGTGGTCAGAATTCGACAATTACGGGTACCTTGACTGGACAAATCGTTATGGAAGGTTTCTTGCATATGAGATTGCCTCAATGGTTCATTCGTTTGGCGACTCGCCTCTTTGCCTTGCTACCTGTCATGATAGTTGCAGTTCTGTTTGGTCATCAGGAAAAAACCTTGGATCAGTTATTGGTCTATTCACAGGTCTTTCTTTCAATCGCTCTTCCGTTTTCAATCTTCCCTTTGATTTATTTAACTTCTAAGAAATCACTGATGGGCGAATTTACCAATGCTAAATGGAATACCATCCTTGGTTATATTGTTTCCATTATCTTAACAATTCTCAATGTGAAATTGTTATTTGATATTTTCTAAGAAATTCACCCGAGTTATAAAACAAGCATATAAGAAAAAAGATACCCAAGATTTCTTGGGTATCTTTTTAAAAATAAACGGAAGACATGGGATTCGAACCCACGCACGCTGTTACACGCCTACCGCGTTTCCAACACGGCCTCTTAAGCCTCTTGAGTAATCTTCCAATACTTACTCAAATAGTCTACCATAAAGGCTCTTATCTTGCAATAAAAATTCTAGAAATAAGAAAATGATAGTTTTTGAAAGAAAATGATAAAAAATGCTTGACTTTGGAATAAAGTATGATAGAATGATTATTGTAATCGTTAACAGGAGGTGAGTAAGTGCTAAAAACCGAGAGAAAAAAATTGATTTTAGAGGAGCTGGGCAAACATAAAGTTGTTTCTCTAGAGAAATTAGTAGGTTTGTTAGACACGTCAGAATCAACGGTTAGACGAGATTTAGATGAATTGGAATCGGAAAATAAACTTCGCCGAGTTCATGGAGGAGCAGAGTTGCCTCACTCCTTGCAAGAAGAAGAAACCATTCAAGAGAAATCTGTCAAAAACCTTCAAGAGAAAAAATTGATTGCGCAAAAAGCAGCTTCCCTCATCAAAGAAAAAGATGTTATCTTTGTGGATGCAGGAAGTACGACAGCCTTTCTCATTAAGGAATTGGAGCGAAAAGACATTACTGTTGTAACCAACTCCATTCACCATGCGGTACAATTAGTGGATAAGCAAATTCCAACTGTGATTATCGGTGGTGGAGTCAAGATGACAACTGATGCCAGTATCGGTGGTGTCGCGCTTAATCAGATTAACCAATTACACTTTGATCGTGCCTTTATCGGAATGAACGGTGTTGATGATGGTTATTATACAACTCCAGATATGGAGGAGGGAGCGGTTAAGCGAGCTATTTTAGAAAATGCCAAACAAACCTATATTTTAGCTGATTCATCCAAGATAGGTCAGTCTTGTTTCGCTAAGGTCGCCCCTATAAAACGAGCTATTGTCATTACAAGCAAGGGTCACGAACTCTTGCCAGCTATCAAAGAAAAAACGGAGGTTATCGAAGTATGATTTATACAGTCACGCTAAATCCATCTATTGACTATATTGTCCGTCTGGATAAAGTGGAAGTTGGTAGTGTTAATCGTATGGATAGTGATGATAAGTTTGCTGGTGGTAAGGGAATCAATGTTAGCCGTGTCTTGAAACGCTTGGATATTCCAAATACAGCGACTGGATTTATCGGAGGTTTTACTGGTAAATTTATCACAGATACTTTAGCTGAAGAGCAAATTGAAACACGATTTGTCCAAGTGGCAGAAGATACGCGTATCAACGTTAAGATTAAAGCAGATCAAGAAACCGAAATCAATGGGACAGGTCCTACAGTTGAACCTGAGCAATTGGAAGAGCTAAAAGATATTCTTTCAAGTCTGACAGCAGAAGATACAGTAGTATTTGCGGGTTCGAGTGCTAAAAACTTAGGCAATGTCATCTATAAGGATTTGATTGCCTTGACTCGTCAAACGGGTGCTCAAGTGGTCTGTGACTTTGAAGGTCAGACCTTAATCGATAGTTTGGATTATCAACCTCTTCTAGTTAAACCGAACAATCATGAACTTGGAGCTATCTTTGGAGTCAAACTCGAAAGCTTAGATGAGATTGAAAAATACGCTCGAGAGTTGCTGGCTAAAGGTGCTCAAAACGTTATCATCTCTATGGCTGGTGACGGTGCCCTTCTGGTAACATCAGAGGGAGCCTACTTTGCTAAACCGATCAAGGGAACAGTGAAAAACTCAGTTGGTGCTGGTGACTCTATGGTTGCTGGATTTACTGGTGAGTTTGTCAAATCAAAAGACGCAGTAGAAGCCTTCAAATGGGGAGTGGCTTGTGGAACAGCAACTACCTTCTCTGATGACTTGGCAACTGCAGCATTTATTAAAGAAACTTATGAAAAAGTTGAGGTAGAAAAAAGATGAAAATTCAGGATTTATTGAGAAAAGATGTTATGTTGCTAGATTTGCAAGCAACTGAAAAAACAGCAGCTATCGAAGAAATGATTCATAGCTTGGTAGAGCACGGATACGTGACAGATTTTGAGACTTTTAAAGAAGGAATCTTGGCGCGTGAAGCTTTGACTTCTACAGGCTTGGGTGATGGTATCGCTATGCCACACAGCAAAAATGTTGCTGTTAAAGAAGCAACTGTTCTCTTTGCTAAGTCAAACAAGGGTGTTGACTACGAAAGTTTAGATGGACAACCAACTGACCTCTTCTTTATGATTGCTGCTCCAGAAGGTGCAAATGATACTCACCTGGCTGCCTTGGCAGAATTGTCTCAATACTTGATGAAAGATGGTTTTGCTGACAAACTTCGTCAAGTAACATCAGCTGATCAAGTCATCGAACTCTTTGATCAAGCTTCAGAAAGAGCTGAGGAACCAGCTCAAGCTCCTGCAAACGACTCTGATGACTTCATCGTAGCAGTTACAGCTTGTACAACAGGTATCGCCCACACTTACATGGCTCAAGAAGCCCTTCAAAAAGTGGCTGCTGAAATGGGTGTCGGTATCAAGGTTGAAACCAACGGTGCCAGTGGTGTCGGTAACAAATTGACAGCGGAAGATATCCGCAAGGCTAAAGCTGTTATTATCGCTGCAGATAAGGCAGTTGAAATGGATCGTTTCGATGGCAAACCATTGGTAAATCGTCCAGTTGCAGATGGTATTCGTAAGACAGAAGAGTTGATCAACTTGGCTCTTTCTGGAAATGCTGAAGTTTATCATGCTGCTAACGGAGCAAAAGCTTCAACAGCGTCTAACGAAAAACAAAGTGTCGGTGGTGCTTTCTACAAACACTTGATGAGTGGTGTATCTCAAATGCTGCCATTCGTTATCGGTGGTGGTATCATGATTGCCCTAGCCTTCTTGATTGACGGTGCTTTGGGTGTGCCAAATGAAAACCTTGGAAATCTTGGTTCCTACCATGAGCTAGCTTCTATGTTCATGAAAATTGGTGGTGCAGCCTTTGGCTTGATGCTCCCAGTCTTTGCAGGATATGTTGCCTACTCTATCGCTGAAAAACCAGGTTTGGTAGCTGGTTTTGTGGCTGGTGCTATTGCCAAAGAAGGTTTTGCCTTTGGTAAAATCCCTTATGCCGCAGGTGGTGAAGCAACTTCAACTCTTGCAGGTGTCTCATCTGGTTTCCTAGGTGCCCTTGTTGGTGGATTTATCGCAGGTGCCTTGGTTCTTGCTATTAAGAAATATGTTAAAGTTCCACGTTCACTTGAAGGTGCTAAATCAATCCTTCTCTTGCCACTTCTTGGAACAATCTTGACTGGATTTGTCATGCTTGCTGTTAACATCCCAATGGCAGCAATCAACACTGCTATGAACGACTTCCTTGGGGGTCTTGGAGGCGGTTCAGCTGTCCTTCTTGGTATCGTTCTTGGAGGAATGATGGCTGTCGATATGGGTGGACCTGTCAATAAAGCAGCTTATGTCTTTGGTACTGGTACTCTTGCAGCAACAGTGTCAACAGGTGGTTCAGTAGCTATGGCAGCAGTTATGGCTGGAGGAATGGTTCCACCACTTGCAATCTTTGTCGCAACACTTCTTTTCAAAG
Organism: Streptococcus pseudopneumoniae; assembly: GCF_001074975.1. Lineage (GTDB taxonomy): Bacteria > Bacillota > Bacilli > Lactobacillales > Streptococcaceae > Streptococcus > Streptococcus pseudopneumoniae_D. Next base: position 9,436 of record NZ_JUUO01000125.1, read on the forward strand.
ATAAATTTACTAAAGAAGAACGCAACTCAGGTTTGACAAACATCGTTATGGGCTTGTCATTCATCACTGAAGGTGCGATTCCGTTTGGTGCAGCTGACCCAGCTCGTGCGATCCCAAGCTTTATCCTTGGTTCGGCAGTAGCAGGTGGACTTGTTGGTCTTGCTGGAATCAAACTCATGGCGCCACACGGAGGAATCTTTGTAATCGCCCTTACTTCAAATGCTCTTCTTTACCTTGCCTCTGTCTTGATTGGAGCACTTGTTAGTGGTGTAGTTTATGGTTACCTTCGTAAACCATTAGAAAAATAATTACAAATACATTCAAATGACTGAACACGAAAGTGGTCAGTCATTTTTTGATTTCTCTAGATGTTTCTGAAATATGGTATAATAGAAGAATGGCAAACAAAAATACAAGTAAAACAAGACGGAGACCGTCAAAAGCTGAATTAGAAAGAAAGCAAGCTATCCAACGAATGTTGATTTCGTTGGGAATCGCGTTTTTATTGATTTTTGCAGCCTTCAAATTAGGGGCTGCAGGTATCACACTTTACAATTTAATACGCTTGCTGGTAGGAAGTTTAGCTTATTTGGCAATATTTGGACTTTTGATCTATCTCTTTTTTTTCAAGTGGATACGAAAACAGGAAGGGCTCCTATCTGGATTTTTCACCATATTTGCAGGCTTACTCTTGATTTTTGAGGCCTACTTAGTTTGGAAATATGGTTTGGACAAGTCAGTTCTAAAAGGGACCATGGCTCAGGTTGTGACTGATTTAACTGGCTTTAGAACGACTAGTTTTGCTGGAGGTGGCTTGATTGGGGTCGCTCTTTATATGCCAACAGCCTTTCTCTTCTCAAATATCGGTACTTACTTTATCGGTACTATCTTGATTTTAGCAGGCGCTCTCCTAGTCAGTCCTTGGTCTGTTTACGATATTGCTGAATTTTTCAGTAGCGGCTTTGCCAAATGGCGAGAAGGGCATGAGCGTCGAAAAGAGGAACGCTTTGTCAAACAAGAAGAAAAAGCTCGCCAAAAAGCTGAGGAAGAGGCTAGATTAGAAAAAGAAGAAGCTGAGAAAGCCTTACTCGATTTGCCTCCTGTTGATATGGAAACGGGTGAAATTCTGACAGAAGATGTTGTGCTTGACGTTCCAACTGTTCCGGAAGAAGAGTGGGCAGAACCAGAAATCATCCTCCCTCAACCTGATTTGGAATTCCCTGAACAGGAAGAGGGCTCTGATGATGAAGATGTACAGGTCGATTTTTCAGCCAAGGAAGCCCTTGAATACAAACTTCCAAGTTTACAACTCTTTGCCCCAGATAAACCCAAGGACCAGTCTAAAGAGAAGAAAATCGTCCGAGAAAATATCAAAATCCTAGAAGAAACCTTTGCTAGCTTTGGTATTAAGGTAACAGTTGAACGGGCTGAAATTGGACCATCAGTAACCAAGTACGAAGTCAAGCCGGCTGTTGGTGTAAGGGTCAACCGCATTTCCAATCTCGCAGATGACCTCGCTCTAGCCTTGGCGGCCAAAGATGTCCGAATCGAAGCACCTATCCCAGGGAAATCTCTAGTCGGAATCGAAGTTCCCAACTCGGAGATTGCGACCGTTTCTTTCCGAGAACTATGGGAACAATCTCAAACGAAAGCAGAAAATCTCCTCGAAATTCCTCTAGGTAAGGCTGTTAATGGCACCGCAAGAGCATTTGACCTTTCTAAAATGCCCCATTTGCTAGTCGCAGGTTCAACGGGTTCAGGGAAGTCAGTAGCAGTTAACGGCATTATAGCTAGTATTCTCATGAAGGCGAGACCCGATCAAGTCAAATTTATGATGGTCGATCCCAAGATGGTTGAGTTGTCTGTTTACAATGATATTCCCCACCTCTTGATTCCAGTTGTGACCAATCCGCGTAAGGCCAGCAAGGCTCTGCAAAAGGTTGTGGATGAGATGGAAAACCGTTATGAACTCTTTGCCAAGGTGGGAGTTCGGAACATTGCAGGTTTTAATGCTAAGGTAGAAGAGTTCAATGTCCAGTCTGAGTACAAGCAGATTCCGCTACCGCTCATTGTCGTGATTGTGGATGAGTTGGCTGACCTTATGATGGTAGCCAGCAAGGAAGTAGAAGATGCCATTATTCGTTTGGGACAGAAGGCACGTGCTGCAGGTATTCACATGATTCTTGCAACCCAGCGTCCATCGGTTGATGTTATCTCTGGTCTGATCAAGGCCAATGTCCCATCTCGTGTAGCGTTTGCGGTTTCGTCAGGGACAGACTCCCGTACGATTTTGGATGAAAATGGAGCTGAAAAACTGCTTGGTCGAGGCGATATGCTCTTTAAACCAATCGATGAAAATCATCCTGTTCGTCTCCAAGGATCTTTTATCTCGGATGACGATGTTGAACGTATCGTAAACTTCATCAAGGCTCAGGCAGATGCAGACTACGATGAGAGTTTTGATCCGGGAGAAGTTTCTGAAAATGAAGGTGAATTTTCTGATGGCGAATCTGGAGGTGATCCGCTTTTTGAAGAGGCCAAGGCTTTGGTAATCGAAACTCAGAAAGCCAGCGCATCCATGATTCAGCGCCGTTTGTCAGTTGGATTTAACCGTGCGACCCGCCTCATGGAAGAACTTGAGATGGCAGGTGTCATTGGTCCAGCTGAGGGGACCAAACCAAGAAAAGTATTGCAGCAATAAATTTCTCTCTGTCACTTATAGTGAGTTAAACAAAAGATAAAATTGGAGAGGACAATCGTGAGAATTCATTGATAAAGTCATCATTTGATGGCTTTTTTCTATACTATACTATACTATATCTAATCTAGAATCGTACAATATCGCTTCTAAAGCATTTTTATAAACTGCTTTATACTCTTCGAAAATCTCTTCAAACCACGTCAGCTTCGACTATCCGTACTCAAGTACTGTCTGTGCCTAGCTTCCTAGTTTGCTTTTTAATTTTCATTGAGTATAAGAATTTCTTTTAGATATATGAAGACTCCCCTTATAGTTTCTAGTGAATGTTTGTGTTTCACTAGAAACTATAGGGGGAGCTTTTGTACTCATGTATGAGATAGATTTCTTTTTTTTGTTTTATTAAACTGCATAGCTCACTTTTCAGTAGGAATCAGCTATTGTATTCGCTAGATGTTAGCTGACATCAATTCACTACTGTTTAAAATTTTGAGAGTTCTGCAGTTTTTGAGTTCAGTTTCTGTTTATTCACCAAAGAAAAATGGTGGGGCGAACCGTTTCAGCTCTTCAAAGCAATGTTGGGCTGCCTCTGCATCTTCACAGATGACAAGGCAGACATCATCACCACAGAGGGTAGCGATAGCGTCAGGGAAACTCAAAGCATCAATGATAGAACCAAATGATTGAGCCAGTCCAGGAAGGGTTTTTAGTAGAACTTGATGTTGAACTGGGCGCATCAAGACAAGGGCATCTTCCATGTAGAGTTCAAGACGTTTTTCCCATTTTGAGATAGAGCCTGTATTGAGCACATAGTAAGAGTTATCTTCTTCTCGTACTTTTGAGAGGTTCATACTTTTAATATCCCTCGAAAGTGTAGCTTGTGTAACTTGAATATCATTATCAGCAAGAAGAGCTTGTAGCTCAGCTTGAGTATGAATCTTGTTTTTCGTTACAAGAGCTCGTATGAGTTGGTGTCGGTGTTCAGATTTATTCATAAAATGTTACTCCTTGTACAAGGTACAGTAAGCATGGACTGATCGAAATCGTCAGTCGGGTGGTAAGCGGTATTGTCACGTATGAAGATTTGAAAGTCAGTAGTAATTTAGAACGATACGGAGAGAATCTCCTGCGTTTAACTTGTCACTAGTTGGGTGCAGATGAATAAGAAATTTATTTGTTCATCTACATTGCTGTTCTCTACTAACAGTAAATCATTAAATTAGGGTATCCTTTTGTCACGGCTTGTTGTGAATTTACGCTAAACGACAATTCACAGAGATTGTCCAACATGTGGTGTGGTAGCGTGTAGTTTAGAGGGTTACACATATTGGTTAGGGGTGTTTGTATCTTTTGTTCAAGATCCATTCGTTGGGCTGATAATAGCCTTGATTTGGACTGAAGTTGATACTAAGTTGTAGTTTTGTTCGACTGTTCAAGTGGATGTCTTTAATTATAGGAAGGTAAAAGGTCATGTGAGACTTTTACTTAGAATCCTTCCATATTGAAAGTCTGATATATTATACCTTTTAAAAAGGTAGGATAAGAGTAGACTGTTCAAGATCAACAGTCAAGTGGTAGTCGGTATTGTCACGGATTGTGATTTCAAAGTCGGTAGTATAGAGGACTAAACGGAGAGTGTCCCCTTCTTTTAGCTTGTAAATAGTTGGTTGCAGTTCAAATTGCACATCCATCCATTCATCTGCAGTAATATCCTCTACTAAAAGTAAATCATTTCTATTTTGTAAATTGAGGTAACCTTTTGTCACGACTCGTTGTGCATTTGGTCTAAATGGTAATTCACAGAGATTTTCCAACATGTGGTAGCGTCCATTATCAATGGTTCTAGCACCTAAAACAGCAGGATAAGGTTGTAGGTATTTCTTTTGACCAAGTTCCAGTAGTTGGGCTGATAAGAGCCCCTTGTTTGTATTGGATTTGATACGAAGATTGAGCTGAGCGCGACCGTTCAAGTGAAGATCTTTGGTTACAGGAAGGTCAATAGTAATCTGATTGACTTTCCCTTGATAGAGTTCTGTATTGAAGGTCTGGTAGGTTTTACCATAGCGCTCAAAATCCTCATATGGGTACTGGTTTTGAATGACTTTCTCTTCTTGACCAAGTGAGAAGGTTTCAAAGTTTTCTTGCCCACCGAAGTTATCAAGTGATAACCAAGTCTGAGGTGCTGTATTGTCCTGCCAAATGACAGTAGGAAGTTGGAAATCTGTATCTTGTCCCAGTAATTTTGTAGTCAATAAGGCATTCATGGACTCACGGAAGTCAATGGACTGCCAGTTGTTCATGTAAACATGTGCGCCATTATGGAAAAAGAGGTGCTTATTTATATGAGTAGGAAGAGCATGGAACATCTGGTAAACATGAAGTGGTTTGACATTCCAATCCTGTGAACCGTGGGTAAAGACAACCTCTGCTTTTACATTATGGGCGTTGAGCAGATAGTTGCGCTCATGCCAAAACTGGTTATAGTCTCCGGTCTTGCGATCCAGTTGCTCTTTTACTTTTTCTAAGTCAGCTTGGTGAGCTTCATTACCACGGATATAGTCGCCAGCCAAGAGATTACGAGAGTAGGTTAACTCAGCAAGTGAGTCAAAATCCTCTCCAGGATAACCACCTGGGCTAGTCACCAGACCGTTTTCACGGTAGTAGTTGTACCATGAAGAAATACCAGCCTCGGCAATGATCACTTCTAAACCATCTACACCTGTAGTGGCAAGGCCGTTTGACATGGTACCTAGATAGGAAAGTCCAGTTGTGGCCACTTTTCCATTTGACCAGTCAGCCTTGACTTGACGCTGGCGCGTGTGGTCAGTAAAGGCACGGCAACGACCATTGAGCCAATCGATGACATTTTTATAGGCCTCGATTTGCTGGTAGTCTCCATTAGTCATGAAACCAGTAGAGTCTTTGGTCCCAACACCTGAGACATAGAGATTAGCAAAACCTCGCGGAAGGAAGTAGTCGTTGAGACTATAGCTAGCGTTGATGTGTGTTAGCTTTTCCTCAGCTTCTGACACTAGCTCAGCTTGACCTTGAGGTTGGACGAGATTTAGTTGAGGTTCTACTAGCTCAATCTTGTGAGCAGGTTTTACTTCAAGCTCGCCCTCCATCTTGTAGAGAGCCTTGTCACTAGCCTTGTCATTTGTTCCCTGATGATAGGGACTGGCTGTCATGATAGCAGGGATTTGCCCGTCATAACGAGGACGAATAATGCTGACCTTGACTAGGTCTGGAAGACCTTTTTGGTCAGTATCGACACGAGACTCAACGTAGACCACTTCTCGAATAATATCATGGCTAGAAAAAGTTGCTAAACTCTTGCCGTTAAAGTAGTGGTAGGTATTATCTTCAGGGATAAGACCGTCACTTACCAGTTGATCAATCAGGAGATTCCCCTTTTTGGTGCGAGTATTGAGTAACTGATAGAGATTTTCAATCAAGTCACCGTATACAATAGGAAATCCAGCCTCTTTACGAAAAACGTCACTGTCTTCGAAGTCAACCAAATAAGAAAAGCCTAAAAGTTGAAAAGCAACAGTATAAAAAATATCTGCTGTCAGTTCATCTTTTGATTGAAAAAATGTCAGCAGGTCTGTTTTTTTATCAGCTGCTAGGATGGAAAGTGGATAGTTGGTGTCTTGATAAGTGAAAAAGAAACGACTTAGAAAAGACTCAAATATCTTTTTATTTGTTGACTCAGATGGAAAATCAAATCCATACTTTTTTAATTCATATAAAATAGTATCTCTTGGAAGTGATAAATAGCTGAATTGATTAAAGCGCATAAAACCTCCTTGTAAAATAATAATTAAGGTTATTATATCAAAAAAATAGGAGAAAGGGAATCATTAAGTGAGAAAGAAATTAATTAAAGAATAATGAATACAATTTATATGAAATAATATGTGATATTCTATAGCATTCATAAATTAAACGATATCTAACAAGAATTTTGAGTGAATTTATCTCACTTCTTTAAAAGAGATATCCATTTATTGGGATAAAAAGTTCAAAATAGTTTACAGAAACATTTTTACTGCAAATATATTTGTTATTTTTTCATCCAAAATGCCTTATTTAAAATATAAAATAGAGATAGGAGTCATTGCTTTTGTCTTTCTCTTTTTGAAAATGGTATAATATAGTGAGAAGGATAGAGGAGAAGTGTAAATTGATCGCACAACTAGATACAAAAACAGTCTATAGTTTTATGGAGAGCGTCATTTCGATCGAAAAGTATGTGAGAGCAGCTAAAGAATTCGGCTACACTCATCTGGCTATGATGGATATTGACAATCTTTATGGTGCTTTTGACTTTCTAGAGATTACAAAAAAATACGGCATTCATCCTTTGTTAGGGCTTGAAATGAATGTACTTGTAGATGACAAAGATGTGAATTTGCGCTTTTTAGCTCTATCTAGTGTAGGCTATCAGCAGTTGATGAAGCTTTCAACAGCCAAGATGCAGGGGGAGAAAAATTGGTCAGTTCTATCTCAGTACCTAGAGGATATTGCAGTAATTGTTCCTTATTTTGATGGACTGGAGTCGTTGGAACTAGGCTGTGATTACTATATTGGGGTTTACCCAGAAACACTGGCCAGCGAATTTCATCATCCTATTTTGCCCCTTTATCGGGTCAACGCTTTTGAAAGCAGGGATAGGGAAGTCCTGCAAGTCTTAACAGCGATTAAAGAAAATCTACCGCTTAGAGAAGTTCCTTTGCGCTCGCGACAAGATGTCTTTATATCAGCAAGTTCTTTAGAGAAATTATTCCAAGAACGTTTTCCGCAATCTTTGGATAATTTAGAAAAACTTATTTCAGGCATTTCTTATGACCTGGATACTAGTCTGAAACTGCCTCGTTTTAATCCAGCGAGACCAGCAGTAGAGGAGTTGAGAGAGCGTGCTGAACTGGGGCTTGCTCAGAAGGGTCTGACTAGTAAAGAATATCAAGATCGACTAGACCAAGAATTGGCTGTTATTCATGATATGGGCTTTGATGATTATTTCTTGGTTGTCTGGGATTTGCTGCGTTTTGGACGTTCAAATGGCTACTATATGGGAATGGGACGGGGTTCTGCAGTTGGTAGCTTGGTTTCCTATGCCTTAGACATCACAGGGATTGACCCAGTAGAGAAGAATCTCATTTTTGAACGTTTCCTCAATCGTGAACGCTATACTATGCCTGATATTGATATCGATATTCCTGATATTTATCGTCCAGATTTTATCAGGTATGTTGGCAATAAATATGGTAGTAAACATGCGGCTCAAATCGTTACTTTTTCAACCTTTGGAGCCAAGCAGGCTCTGCGTGATGTTTTGAAACGCTTTGGTGTGCCCGAGTATGAATTATCCGCAATTACTAAGAAAATCAGTTTTCGGGACAATCTCAAGTCAGCCTATGAGGGTAACCTCCAGTTTCGTCAGCAAATCAATAGTAAGTTGGAATACCAAAAAGCCTTTGAAATTGCTTGCAAGATAGAGGGATATCCAAGACAAACATCTGTCCATGCGGCTGGTGTTGTGATCAGTGACCAAGATTTGACCGACTACATTCCTCTAAAGCATGGTGATGAAATTCCACTGACTCAGTATGATGCCCATGGAGTTGAAGCTAGTGGACTTTTGAAAATGGACTTTCTGGGACTACGAAATTTGACCTTTGTCCAAAAAATGCAAGAGTTACTTGCTGAAACAGAAGGGATTCATCTGAAAATAGAAGAAATCGATTTGGAAGACAAAGAAACGCTGGCTTTATTTGCATCTGGTAATACAAAAGGTATCTTTCAATTTGAACAACCTGGTGCCATTCGCCTGCTTAAGCGTGTTCACCCAGTCTGTTTTGAAGATGTCGTAGCGACTACTTCCCTAAACCGACCGGGTGCTAGTGATTATATCAATAATTTTGTAGCAAGAAAGCACGGTCAGGAAGAAGTGACCGTTCTGGATCCAGTACTGGAGGATATTTTGGCTCCAACCTACGGAATTATGCTCTATCAGGAGCAGGTTATGCAGGTTGCTCAGCGTTTTGCTGGATTTAGTCTTGGGAAAGCCGATATTTTGCGCCGAGCTATGGGAAAAAAGGATGCCTCTGCCATGCATGAGATGAGGGCTTCTTTTATTCAAGGAGCAGTAGAAACTGGTCATACTGTGAAAAAAGCAGAGCAGGTCTTTGATGTCATGGAGAAGTTTGCAGGTTATGGTTTTAACAGGTCACACGCCTATGCCTACTCAGCCTTGGCCTTCCAGTTGGCTTATTTCAAAACGCATTATCCAGCCATCTTTTATCAGGTCATGTTGAATTCTGCCAACAGTGATTACTTAACAGATGCCTTAGAAGCAGGCTTTGAAGTAGCGCCTCTGTCCATCAACACCATTCCCTATCACGATAAAATTGCCAACAAGTCCATCTATCTAGGTCTGAAATCGATTAAAGGAGTCAGCAAGGATTTGGCACTTTGGATTCTTGAAAATAGACCTTATTCTAACATTGAAGATTTTATAGCTAAATTACCTGAGAATTATTTGAAACTTCCTCTGCTAGAACCTTTGGTAAAAGTTGGTCTTTTCGATTTATTTGAAAAAAATCGTCAAAAAGTATTCAATAATTTAGTTAATCTATTTGAATTTGTAAAAGAGTTAGGAAGCTTGTTCGGTGATACGATATATAGTTGGCAGGAATCGGAAGATTGGACGGAACAAGAAAAATTCTATATGGAACAAGAGCTTTTAGGAGTAGGAGTTAGCAAACATCCACTACAAGCTATTGCAAGTAAAGCTATTTACCCGATTACCCCAATCGGGGATTTGTCAGAAAATAGCTACGCTATTATTTTGGTTGAAGTTCAGAAAATAAAAGTAATTCGTACCAAAAAGGGCGAAAATATGGCTTTCTTACAGGTAGATGATAGTAAGAAAAAATTGGATGTCACTCTCTTTTCAGACTTATATCGTCAGGTTGGGCAGGAAATAAAAGAGGGAGCCTTCTACTATATAAAAGGAAAAATCCAGTCACGTGATGGTCGTCTGCAAATGATTGCACAAGAAATAAGAGAAGCAGTTGCTGAACGCTTTTGGATACAGGTGAAGAATCATGATTCGGATCAAGAAATTTCACGTATTTTAGACCAATATAAAGGCCAAATCCCTGTCATCATCAGGTATGAAGAGGAACAGAAAACAATCGTTTCTCCCCATCATTTTGTAGCTAAATCCAATGAATTAGAAGCGAAATTGAATGAAATGGTTATGAAAACGATTTATCGCTAAAAATACGGAAAATAGAAGAATTTTAAAATCAAATGTGATATAATTAATAAGAATGTTAAAAGAAAAAGGAGCATAAACCAATATGAAACGTATTGCTGTTTTGACTAGTGGCGGAGACGCACCTGGTATGAACGCTGCTATCCGTGCAGTTGTTCGTCAAGCAATTTCAGAAGGAATGGAAGTGTTTGGTATCTATGACGGATATGCTGGTATGGTTGCCGGTGAAATTCATCCCTTAAATGCGGCTTCAGTAGGAAACATCATTTCCCGTGGCGGTACCTTCCTTCACTCAGCTCGTTACCCAGAGTTCGCTCAACTTGAAGGGCAACTTAAAGGGATTGAGCAATTGAAAAAACACGGAATTGAAGGTGTAGTTGTTATCGGTGGTGACGGATCTTACCACGGCGCTATGCGTTTGACGGAACATGGTTTCCCAGCTATCGGTCTTCCAGGTACAATCGATAACGATATCGTTGGTACTGACTTTACAATCGGTTTTGATACAGCGGTTACTACTGCTATGGAAGCGATTGATAAGATTCGTGATACATCATTAAGTCACCGTCGTACTTTTGTCATCGAAGTTATGGGACGTAACGCAGGTGATATCGCTCTTTGGGCGGGTATTGCAACTGGTGCTGATGAAATCATCATCCCTGAAGAAGACTTTAAAATTGAAGATATCGTAGCCAGTATCAAAGCTGGTTATGAGTGTGGTAAAAAACACAATATCATCGTTTTGGCAGAAGGTGTTATGTCAGCAGATGAATTTGCTCAAAAACTAAAAGAAGCTGGAGATACGACTGATCTTCGTGTGACAGAACTTGGACATATTCAACGTGGTGGTTCTCCAACTGCGCGTGACCGTGTATTGGCGTCACGTATGGGTGCCCATGCCGTTAAACTTCTCAAAAAAGGTATCGGTGGTGTTGCGGTTGGTATCCGTAACGAAAAAATGGTTGAAAATCCAATTCTTGGTACTGCAGAAGAAGGAGCTTTGTTTAGCTTGACTTCAGACGGTAAGATTGTTGTAAATAATCCACACAAAGCTGATCTTGACCTGTCACAATTGAACAATTGCTTGTCATAATTTACAATTTAGTTAATAAGACCAAAAAGGTCATATATATAAAGGAGTCACAAAAATCATGAACAAACGTGTAAAAATCGTTGCAACTTTGGGTCCTGCGGTAGAAATCCGTGGTGGTAAAAAATTCGGTGAGGACGGATACTGGGGTGAAAAACTTGATGTTGAAGCTTCAGCTAAAAACATTGCTAAATTGATTGAAGCTGGTGCTAACACATTCCGTTTCAACTTCTCACACGGTGACCACCAAGAACAAGGTGACCGTATGGCAACTGTTAAACTTGCTGAAAAACTTGCAGGTAAAAAAGTTGGTTTCCTTCTTGATACAAAAGGACCAGAAATCCGTACAGAATTGTTTGAAGGAGATGCCAAAGAGTACTCTTACACAACTGGTGAAAAAATCCGTGTTACTACTAAGCAAGGAATCAAATCAACTCGTGATGTGATTGCGTTGAACGTTGCTGGTGCTCTTGATATCTATGATGATGTTGAAGTTGGTCGTCAAGTTTTGGTTGACGATGGTAAACTTGGTCTTCGCGTTGTTGCTAAAGATGATGCAACTCGTGAATTTGAAGTTGAAGTTGAAAACGATGGCGTAATTGCTAAACAAAAAGGTGTTAACATCCCTAACACTAAAATTCCTTTCCCAGCTCTTGCTGAACGTGATAACGATGATATCCGCTTTGGTCTTGAACAAGGCATCAACTTCATCGCGATTTCATTCGTACGTACTGCAAAAGACGTGAACGAAGTTCGTGCAATCTGTGAAGAAACTGGAAACGGACATGTTCAATTGTTCGCTAAAATCGAAAACCAACAAGGTATCGATAACTTGGACGAAATCATCGAAGCTGCTGACGGTATCATGATTGCTCGTGGTGACATGGGTATCGAAGTACCATTCGAAATGGTTCCAGTTTACCAAAAAATGATCATCACTAAAGTGAACACTGCAGGTAAAGTTGTTATCACTGCAACAAACATGCTTGAAACAATGACTGAAAAACCACGTGCAACTCGTTCAGAAGTATCAGACGTATTCAACGCTGTTATCGATGGTACTGATGCTACAATGCTTTCAGGTGAGTCTGCAAACGGTAAATACCCACTTGAGTCAGTAACTACAATGGCTACAATCGACAAGAACGCTCAAACTCTTCTTAACGAATACGGACGTTTGAACTCAGATTCATTTGAACGTAACTCTAAGACAGAAGTAATGGCTTCAGCTGTTAAAGATGCTACTAACTCAATGGATATCAAATTGGTTGTAACTCTTACTAAGACAGGTCACACTGCACGTTTGATCTCTAAATACCGTCCAAATGCTGACATCTTGGCATTGACATTCGACGAATTGACAGAACGTGGATTGATGTTGAACTGGGGTGTTATCCCAATGTTGACAGATGCTCCATCATCAACTGACGATATGTTCGAAATTGCTGAACGTAAAGCGGTAGAAGCAGGTCTTGTTGAATCAGGTGATGATATCGTTATCGTTGCAGGTGTGCCACTTGGTGAAGCTGTTCGTACAAACACAATGCGTATCCGTACTGTACGTTAATCTAACATTAAAAAGCCTATCATATCAAGCTTCTAGCCTGTATGATGGGCTTTTTTGTATATGGACAAAGCTTTTACTTGAGATTTAATGTGACGGTATCAGCTATGTTAATCATTCCTTGATTCATGCCTTTATAGTCATTTAGTTTTAAAAAAGCACTCTAAACATTCAAAGATATTGGGGACTTCCCTTA
>NZ_JUUO01000126.1 GCF_001074975.1 Streptococcus pseudopneumoniae
ACCTGGTTTGCTTGGATCTTTTGGATCTGGCAAGTATGGTTTGTAGCCTGGAACATCTGGAACGACTGGTTGACCTGGTTTAGTTGGATCATTTGGATCGTTTGGATACTTCACTTCTGGTGTTGATGGGAAGTTTGGATCGTTTGGTGTCTCTGGTTTTGGAACCAAGTTTCCAAGTGGGTTGTAAGTAACAGTTTCTTCAAGATTTTCTTGAGTGACTGTCTTAGACGCAACACTTGCTTTATCAGCGTAGTAACCTGTCAATCCTGGTGTTGGAACTGCATCATAGTTATCCTTATTAGCTGCCCATGGTTCATCAGGGTTAAGAACTTTACCTGTCACCTTATCAAGTTTTAAGGTACGTGTCCATTGTGCATTTTGAACATTGTCAGCTGGGGCAGTTGCCTTACCGTCTGATACCACATAATGAACAGTTGATTTTACATCTTTCTTCCATTGATCTGTCGCAGGGTATGTAGGACTGTTTGGATCATTTGGATTGATTGGATCATTTGGATTATGTGGATCGTTTGGTCCAACTGGAGTTTCACCGTGTTTCAAGGTTACTGTCCATGTTTGGTCTACTGAAGCATCGGTATCGAAGTGAGCTCCTGCTGGGAACTCATCGCTTACAAGAACGTAGCCACGATCTTCATAGTACTTAATCTTAGCTGCAGTTGAGTAGTCAATAGCTTCACCAGATTTACCACCTACTTGATCATTTTCAAGTGTTGTACCAGTATTTTGGTCTACATACTTGATAATCGCTTTTTGTTCTACCTTACGGTAGACAACAGGTGTATCTTCTCCTGGTTTGTTAGGAGTTACACTTGGTGTATCTGTCACATAACCTGGGATGACTGGAGTTGGAGTCTTGCCACCCTTAGTTGGATCTTGTGGATCATTGTTGTACTGTGGAGTTGGTGCGCTTGGAATTTTGTTTCCTTCTGGATCAACTGGAATGATTTTACCAAGCGGTTTATAAGTAACCTTATCCGTAACTTCTGGTTGATCTGGAGTTACTGTCTTAGATCCAGCTTCCTTCTTATCAGCGTAGTAACTTGTAACTACTGGAACTGTTTCTTTACCATAAGTGTGATTAGGTTGATCCCATGTTGTCGTACCATTTTTTTGTTTACCAGTAAAGGTGAAGTCATTTTGAACTTTAGCAGCTGGAGTATTATCTCCTGCTCCTTCAAACTTAACTGTTTGTTTAGTTGGTTTTGTAACTTCAGTTGATTTTGGTACGTAGATAATTGGTGTGTCAGTACCTGGATTTTCAGGAGTGATTGGTTTTCCTGGAGTTACTGG
>NZ_JUUO01000127.1 GCF_001074975.1 Streptococcus pseudopneumoniae
TAAGGGAAGTCCCCAATATCTTTGAATGTTTAGAGTGCTTTTTTAAAACTAAATGACTATAATTCTTGGGGAAGCGCCAGAATTATCTTTAGTCACTTTTACCAAATCCAAGTTAAAATCGTCGTTACTCATTTTTTGAGTCCTCCTTAAAATTTTTTTATTTTTGTTCGAACAATTGAATTATAGAATTATTTTTTCAGAATATAATCAGAAATTGGCAATATAGAAAAAGTTTTCGACACGTTTTAATAAAATATTTGTAATACTATTTTGAATCTACTATGGATTAAATACTACACTAAGATTCGAAAACTATAAATTGATATAATATAGTTATAAAAACAAGATACGAAAAAGCAATGTAACTAACTCCTGAGAACTTTAATTTATTGATTAGTGTTAAAAAGACGCCTTACAAAATATGACATCCTATCTAGATACGACTTATAAATCCAAAAACATTAAGTATAGAAGAACAGTTGATATTAATCTTGAGTTATTCACTCTATTATCCAACTCAACGTCTTCTAGCTTTTGATTTTGGTAATGGAATAGCTACAGTCAACAAAACAATAACATGGGGAGAAGATATTCTTCTTTCTTCAAGTCGATTTTACTTAGACAACTTAGAAGAATAGCTATTGATGTCCCAGAAAGACCTTTTCAACGACCTAAAAGAAACACACCATAAAGACACAAATCAGACTCGCTTTAAAAATACATCATGCATGCCAATTAGTTTTTTTCAGATGGTCATACGCATGATTTTACTCACTTTAAAGAAAAAATGAATCATAGTTTAACAGAAAATCACTTGTCTGTGTGTATTTGAGTTATTTAGGCATTGTGAATCTTCATGAGAATACATTTATTCCTATTAAAAATTCTAAAAATCATCCATTGACTGAAGAGGATAAGCAGTTTAATAGAGAGAGGGCTACAATACGAATTAAAATTGAGTATTTTAATACTAGGTTTAAAACTTTTCAGATTAAGGAATAACCTTATCACAATCGAAAAAAATATTTGAGAATGGTCTATTTATTTCGGACTTTACTAAGTGAGACGTACTAATAATCATACTTCAAATATCTGATCCTTAACTATGCCATAAAAATACTTGTTAGTGTAATGTTCGCTTTAGTAAGTCAAGTGGACATTACCCATCCATAATTAGATATTAGCATCTTTTATATCAAGTAGTTTTGTGATAAAATGTAATTATTCCATATAAATTTTTTCTAATGATGGTTTAGTCTTTTATCATTAGAAAACTTATGGGACTTTTTTCAATAAAATAAGCGCCATAAGTTCTATAGGGGATTCACCCACTATAAAACTTATGGCGCCTATTTTAGATACCTAATATTATGTATTTTTTGCTTTTAAAGACTTTTACCCAGTCTCTATTATCTTATTTTTATTTACATTCGGTATTAAGTTTTATGAATTTTTCCTTATTAATCGTTCTTATTGCTGGCTTACTATCTGTAATAATCTCCTTCACTATATTTTCATAAATCTGTTCTGGGATATCACTTGGTTTTTCAGGAGATAGATATAGTTTAGGTATCATAGTATTATTTAATTTAAAAATCTTTTTTTTATCCACTACTGTATTGCGGACAAATGGAACTTTATCCCCTGCCCTTATCAAAAAATAACTTTCTCTGAACTTTTTATTTCCTCCACATTTAGCTATCATCGTAGCCTTATGAGTTTGACACTTAAACAATATCTTGTTATTTTGAACATTTGAATGACAGATATAATAATGCCTTATTAAGGCTAAATCAGAATTTACATCAGGGAAAGGCATTAAAACCTTAATAACATCCTTCTTGCTAATCAATGACTAATCTCCCACTTGATTCGACTTCAACATAAACTGGATTCAACAATTCCTCGTTTGTACTTAACGAATCCAGCAATTCTAAATGTTCCTCGTTTAAATTCATAAAATCCTCTTTTGAAAATACAAAATTCTTTTGATCTATCCTTAAAATTTCATAGTCGTAGTCAGGCTCCGAACTTTTTAAAAGGTCTAAAATTTCAATATCATCATCTGTAATATCTTTTTCGCTCATTGGAATTTGTTTTTTTCCAGCATCAATTTCTTCTTTATGAGTAGACCACATTTTAAATTGATGCGTCAAATCAGATAACTCGGAATCTGTCAGTGTATTAATAATAAATTGACTTATTCTAGCATTACTTTCATCAATATCAAAATCACATTGTTTTTGTTTAAGATAATCTTGAACTTCAGCTTCTCTATAGGTGATATCACCGTAAAAATTTGAAAATACTGGTCCATTTTTATAAGCTTTTAAATATGTAAAATCAGAGTCTTTTTTTTCTACAAATTGAAACATTTCATATAGAAACAAGAATTTTTGTAGTTGTAACTTTGAGAACTTAGTAATATCTTCTTGCTTGTTAAGCCAAGCAATCTTATCTAACATACTTTTGGAAGTATTTAAAACCATATTCTCCTCCTTATGATTACAAATAAAAACACAAGCACCACATCTGTCACCTGCGTTCATCTGTTTCCCTTCTATACTTATATAGTACAACTATGTATAACTTTTGTCAAGGAATTTCACTTAAAAAATCTAGTAGAGAATAGTTTGCCGGTAGTTTGGAACTTACTAGATTACGACATACCTGTTGTATGACAAATAAGCCACCCGTATGACGAATGGCTATGATTTTTCAGATATAAAATTACTCTACTTAGTATATGATTGAGCGCCTTTTCTGGTCACAATTACTAAATTAGCAACAAACAATAATACAACATAAAAAGTTAAAGCTAATAAATTAGTTGTGCTTCTAAAATTATTTTCTAAAATTATATTAACTGGTAAAATTACTGGAATCCAAAAAATATTAAGAAAAACTTTATTTGTTGCAAATAATATAAATAAACTTTCTACAACAGCAATAAGTAAATTGCCACCTTTCGCAATAAACAATGTCAATAGCATGTGGAAATGATTTAGCAATATTAGTAATAACCAACTAACTATTCCTACGTAAAAATAATATGAAAAGTGTTCTAACTCTATACCTACAACTACCCATAAAGGAATAGTAAGTAAAGATAATAGTAAATCTAACACAAAAATTTTCGCTCCCCATATACTGGCTGTATTTCTCGAGCCTTTAATATTCTGATAATTATTAGCATTGATTTCTTGTTCAGATACTAATAAAGTGATTATCGTAGTTATCATACAATAGCCTAACATGGGTAAAAAGATAATATTTTCCAATACAATTGTGTTATTTACAGATAATATGTAAATTGGAATTGTCAATAGTTGTATAGTAGACAAAATCAAAATAATGTATAGTTGATACGAACCTTTAAATTTAATCATTTCACTTTTTAGCAATTGGATCATTACTTAACCTCCAATTTAACATTAACAAAGAAACAATAAATAGAATCAATGATAGAAATACGGTAAATACTACCATTTTAACGTCTGTTACATGATTTGTTAAATCTAAATCTCCTGACGGTTTTATATACATAAGACTATAAGCAATTTTATAATGATATGTAAAAGGAAAGAAGAACCAAAAGCTACTTTGAGCGATAAAAGGTGCAACCAAAAAACAAATCAAGGAGTTAATAGATACTAAGATATAGGGGTTGATCCGTTTCGAAAATAGATACAAGAGTGGCAATACCCATATGGATGTTATCGAAATAAGTACTAAACAAATTAAGTCACCAATTATATTCAATGATATTAAGTCGCCATACAAAAAATTACTTGTAAATAATAATATAGCTAAAAACCATACGTTCGAAATGAGTAAATCTTTTAATTTTAAAAGTATCTTTACGATATATATTTTTATGCTATCATTTCGAAAGTATATATTCTGGAAGTTTCCTGCAGCTTCTTCTGCTTTATAATCATATAAAAATAACAATCCAATAAGCGTGTACAAAAAGACGGCTTCCCACCAATATATTGAAAAACTTTCTAGAATACTCGGTCCAACAAGTAATACAGCTATTAAAATCGACAATCCAGGAGCTATTATCAAGAATTTTTTGGATGTATTTTTTCGCTGTTTTAACCATTCTGATTTAAATATTTTTATCATATTGCGTCACCTCCATGAACAATTCTTATAAATAAAGATTCTAAATCATCACTTTGAACATTCGAACCATCGTAAAAAATTTGACCATCATGTAAAATAACAACTTTATCTGCCACTTTACTAACTTCATACAGTTGATGGCTAGATAAAAGAATTGTCATTCCTGATTTCTTTAAAGAAATCATTAAATTCAACAATTCCTTTATACCATCTGGATCCAATCCATTGGTAGGTTCATCTAAAATGAGCAAATCTGGACTAGTAATTATTGCCATACCTAATCCCAAACGTTGTTTCATACCTAAAGAAAAGCTCCCTGCTTTTTTCTTTCCCGTATTAGATAGCCCAATCAAGTTTAATACTTCATTAATTCGTTCGTCAGAAATGTCATATAACAATGCTCTTGTTTTTAAGTTATCATAAGCAGATAAGTTCATGTAGATAGCTGGAGTTTCAATAAGCGCTCCAATCTCATATATACCCGCATTTTTTTTCCCATTAAAAATAACCGTACCACTATCAGCATTTTCAAGACCAAAAATAATCTTCATAATTGTTGATTTTCCTGCACCATTAATACCTAATAATCCACAAATACTCCCCTCTTTTATTTCAAAAGAAATATTTTTCAGTACTTCTCTATCCTTATATGATTTTCTAAGTTTTTGAACTTGTATATTCATAACTATAATTCCTCCTTGTTTTATACTTGTATGTTATACTTTATTTTTCAAAATTTGTTCAGAATTTCCAATTTTACAAAATTAAAAAAATAGACAGTCCTCAATTTAGAAAACCATCTATTTTTATACATAACTATTATATGGAAGCTATCTAATATATCCTTACAGAATTATTTTTTAATAAGCAACGTCACTTGAGCGCCACCTCTATCTGGATTTGATAAAAACAATTCTCCTAAATGTCTAGTTGCAACTTGTTTAGCAAATGCTAACCCTAAACCATAGTGCTTATTATTCCTACCTTTATTCTCAGTATAAAATAACTTATCTGCATTTAATAAGGACTGTTCAGTAAAAGGCAGACCATTATTCCACACTACAAAATTAATATACTCTGTTTCCTCAATGATAGTAAGCGTAACTTTTTTTTCTCCAGAACTATATCTTGCTGCATTTGCTAAAATGTTAATTAATGCCCGATTTAAATTAAAGCGATTTCCCTTAAAAAATATTAATTTTGTAGTATTAATAATTTTGAAATCAACCTTTGCATTATTCATTACAGATTTCGCTTCTACTGACAGCTCACTTAAAAATTCGGATAAATGTATCTGTTCTCCATAATCTTTATCTTCAATTAGTAATCTTGAATAATCAATCATTGAACTAAAGTATCTTTCAAAAACTACTATACTGTTATTCATTGACTGAGTGTATTCCTTCTGTTGAACAGTCAAGTTAGTTAATTCAAGCAACTCTAAATTTCCCTTTAGTACTGTTAAAGGAGTTTTTACATCATGAGCTAATGCACCAACTTGAAAAGATAAATCTTCCTTCTCCCTTCTCTCTGATTTGAGTAAATTAGTTAACTCGTCGTCCTTTTGATATAATACAGAGAGAATTTCATCGAACTCTTGTATTTGAGCTGGAATCTTTTTTTCTTTAAATGTTAACTGCCCCATGTTTAAAGCTTTTTTTTGTATAAGTAGAAAATTTTTTGAAAATTCTTTTATTAATCTTGTAAGTGACCAAATGAGTAAAATCGTTTCGAAAACGAAGAAAAATAAATAAGAAAATAGATTAAATGAAATGTGACGCAAATTCGGATTAACAAACTCAGGTATCATGGGTTGCCTGACAGTAAGTACAATCTCTGAATTAGCATAATACCCATAATACACCTCACTATTACTTACAGATTCATTTTTATCAAAAACTTCTCGATAGGCAGGCAAATCCTTTTTTTGATAATTACCCTCTTCAATTGTACCTGTCTTGCGATTAAATACAACATAGTCAAATATAGAGTTATTCATTGCTTGAACTACATCACTTAAATTGCTGGTATCACTCACTGAAATTTCAATTTTAGAGTCGTATACATTTAATTGTCCTGTAAAAACAAGTAAATAAGTAAATATAAAAAATAAAAGTATACTCAGTAACGTACCTGTTACTAGTTCTAAAACAGTCCTTATTATACGTCCTCTAATTGTACTATTCTTCTTAATCATGCCACTTGTATCCCATACCTCTAACTGTTTTTATAGGATTAATTCCATAGGATGAGAATTTTAATCTTATTTGATAGATATACTCAGATATTGAACGAAAGAGGGTTTCAGCATCATCATCATAAACGTTTTCATATATATCTTGTACAGTAAAAATTTTTCTTGGATTGCTAGATAATAGCTCTATGATATCATATTCCCTACTTGTAAAGGCAAGACTATCTCCATTAATACAAACAATTTTTTCTTGTAAATAAATCGTTATTGGGGATAATTCTCGAACAATTTGATTACTTAATTCACCTTGTTTGTATCGTTCTTCTCGTTTGAGATTTGCAGCAACTTTGGCAATTAATTGATTGATGCTGAAAGGTTTTGTAATATAGTCATCTCCTCCTAAATTCAACCCTGATACTATATCATCTTCGGTATCTTTTGCACTAACAAAAATAATAGGAGATCTTACTTTATTTCTAATCTGCTTACAAATTTGCATACCATCTATATTAGGCATCATTACATCTAATAAAATCAAATCAAATCCTTTGAAATTATTAATATTGATTGGTACGGTGACTTCTTGATACGTCGTTACCTGATAGTTTTTCATCTCTAAAATAGTTCGCATCAGTTTCAAAATTTCAAAATCGTCATCTACAACTAATATCTTATACATTCTATCACCTCAAAATATTTTAGAGAACTATCTGCAAAGCTCCGTATTCTTGACAAAGAATAGTCTCAATACATCAATTTGTAATTGTTCTTTATTTTTTAAATTATATTTTTAAAAAATAGTACAAATCTATTTTACACTATCTTGAACAAAATTCGTAATATTTAATAATCTAATTTGAGTGCCGTCAATGTCATTACCTATACAGCAATTATCATACAATAATTTAATTACCTCATCTGGTTGATCTTTCAAATGATATTTCTCAATGATTAACCCAAGTGCTGCTGAAACCTTTGGTGTTGAAATGGATGTCCCATAAGCATAAGTATATTTCCCTTCAAGTGTCGGTACAATAACCCATTCTTTTTCAAATGTTTTATCATTTGCCCACTGTTCATATCCAACTGTTGCTAGTTTATGACTTCCTCCTCCTGTTGCATATATATCTATTACATTATTTCCTTTATTTGAAAAACTAGATACAAAATCGTTATCATTTACTGACCCTACTGTTACAACATTGTCTAATCCCGCAGGAATATCCATAACTTTTCCATCTATATGTGAATAATCCTTCCCCTTAAGTTCTCCAAGGTAATGTTTCAATGATTCTTGATTATTTAAATCTAGACCCTCATCACCTACTGAAGCAACAATTATTGAACCCTGACTATACGCATAATTGATTGCTCTCTGATAAATGTTAATTAATGCTGTTTGGTCATCTTCTATAGTTGAGTTTTTTAGCAAGTATTCACCCAAACTTAGATTAATAACATCAACATCATCTTTCGCTGCTTGAATAATTGCCTTTAATATCCACTGATCTTGTGCATTTCCTTTATCAAATACTCGATACATTCTAACTTTCATTCCAGGAGCAATACCTAAATAATTTCCGTTTGATGAAATCTGTCCAACCACAGAAGTTCCATGGCCTGTTTTATCTAATATATTTTGATTATCAATTAAGCCCGTTTCCAAATCCGCTGTAAAGTTCTTGACAGAAATAATATTTGAAGATACTTCTGGGTTATCGTAAGTAACACCTGAGTCTATCACACCAATAGTAGCTTCACCAGTAGATTTATGACTAAATTTTCTACCTGTACCAATACTCTTTTGCATATCCCATTGATAATCCCAAAAATTCATATTGTTAGTTGTAATTACACTTTCTCCATACAGATAAGTGACATTAGGCTTTACATTCATCATACCATCAATAACTATTTCTTTTATCGAATTATTATTTTCTTTCTTTATCTCTTCTTTACTTTTTCCAGTCGAAACAGTAATAAGATTTATTTCAGGAATAATATCGATAATTTGCATACCCTGTTTAATAAATTTTTGTTGGATAGTATCAACTGTTTCTGTCTCTTTCAGTAGTATATTATATTTAAAATCTGATCCAGCAGTCGCTTGAACTCCATGGACTGAAAAAAATAATGGAAATAATACTCCAACTGATAATAAGAACTTTTTATTCATATAATCCTCCTTAATGTTTTTATTTGAGATTATACCAGAGAAAATTCAGATTTTATTCAGAGAAAAAATCATCTTTACACTACTAGTGAAATTCAAATTTAAGAAAGAATCAATTTCTAAAATTTTTCATGTCCTAAAAACGGCATAAGTTTTGAACTTGTTCAGATTATTTTCTATCCCTTCTTCCACTTATATCCTGTCCAGCATGCTAAAGCAAGTAAAACTAAATTAAAGATGATAAAGAAAGTCGTAAAACCAAATAATCCATTTTGAGCTAAATCTGCCGTGTAAAGTTCAGTCTCAGTAAAGAACAGATAAATTCCATAACCCTCCACGAAAATAAGAAAACTGACAAAACCAATCAGGAAAAGTCCACTGGCAATAAGGAAGATCCTCCATAAAAGAATGAGAATTCCTCCTACTGCTAAAAAAATTACTGGGATAAGGAGTAAATCATTCATGACTTTCTCCTTTCTAATCAATCAACTGACGATAATGGGTGGCAAGAGAGGAATCAAATTCCTCTAGCTTTTGAACTAAGTCCAAATACTCCTCTTTCTCATGATCTTCAAAGTCCACACCTCGATGATTCTGAAGCGCGATTTCCAATTGACTAGTGAGTTCTCGTTTGGAAAAGCTGTAATCCCCTGTCACTTCCTCATAATGTTCCTTTAACTCCTTGTAGGCTTGGTATTCTTCAGGCGTTTGAAATCCCTGTACCAAAGCCTCTTCTAATTGATAATAGGTATCTTCCATCATAATCGTTACCTCGCTTTTTTCTATCTTTATTCTACCGCGCTTTTCTTTTCTTGTCCGCTATTTGTATCTATTTTTTAATCTAATTCAAAAGAAAGTTGTTCTTGCTTTTCTTTTCCTTTTTCATGGAATTGTCTTAAGGCCTGATCAATAATATCTAAATCCGTTTCTGTTTCAATCAATGGCGCGAGTACATCGTATTCGGCCTTTTTAGTTTGATAATCCTCTTCCTTTGGAAAATTTTTCTCAATTTCTACCTTAGCAGTAGTCCATTTATCCTTTAATTCATCCAATAAGTTCTGAGTTTTCACTTGGTCATCTTTAATGTGGTCTATCGTATGCTGAAGCCTTTGAATTGTCCCCAAAGGAGAATACAAATCCAAACTAACAGAATACTGATTTTCTCCTACAATCTTAACAGAGAAGGTTTCAGGAAGAGGCTGATTCGTTGGTAGACTAAGCATTTTAATGTCAAATCCTCGATAACTTGCTAGGGTTCGAAATTCTTTGCTGTCAGATTGATTATGACGGATAAGACGGTGTAGGGATTCACCTGCTTCAGCTCGTTGCTCAAAAACTTGTTTACCTATCGTCATAGAAAATGATTGGTCTTTCGACATTTCAGACTGTTGAATGTCGCCTTCATACTTGCTTAATCGTTTCTCAAGAATGGGCATATTTTCTTCACAGTAAGAGATTGTATGACGATAGTGATCCTTGCTGCGTTGAAAGGCGCGTCTTTGATTTTCTAATAGAGTTAGATCATTCTCTAGTTCCATCTTATATTTGAGATAAGGATTACCTGTTGCTAGTGCCTTAAAATCAGAAGCTGTCATAGTCTGTTCATCAATATCTTCCGCAGCACGAATCGGCTCCTTAGAAGTCATAATCTGCTTAATATAACGGAGTTTGTTCTCCTGAGTTGCCCATAGATAATTATCAAACGAACCTTTGGTAATATAGTGGTAAATATCCACTTCCTTGTTTTCATTTCCCTGTCGGATAATACGTCCATTACGTTGCTGAATGTCACTTGGTCTCCACGGTACATCCAGGTGGTGAACTGCTTTCATCTTGCTCTGAACATTTAAACCTGTTCCTCCTTTTTCAGTTGAGGCAAGAAGAACCCGAACCTCTCCTGCATTAACCTTTCGAGACAAGCTATTCTTCTTTTCATCACTATTGGCATCATGTACAAAGGCAATTTCCATACTAGGGATTCCTCTATCAACTAATAAAGCCTTAATCTCAGAATAAACATCAAAGCCATTATCTTTTTTCTTAGGTGTGCCAATATCTGAAAAAATCATCTGAGTAGCCTTATTTTCCATTCCCTCACGATAAATTCTTTCAACATTATCCACTACCTGAAGCAGTTTATGATTGTCTGCTAGACTATAACTAGAGTCCAATAAACGCATATCAATAGCTAATTTTCGTGCCTCACCCGTAATTTTTAACATGTTATCCTGACTTGGATCAACTGTTCCACATTTGACCGCATCTGATCTCATAACCAATTCTTCTAGATAGAGTTTCTGGTTTTCAGTTAACTCACTCTCAATAGGGATAATATGGGCTTCTGGTACAGGTAAATCCAACATATCTTGTGTTTGAATGTCGGCTGTTTCTTTATAGATTTTCATCAATTCAGGTAGATTGACAAACTTTTTAAATCGTTTCTTAGGCTGGTACTTATCCCCTGTAGGAGCTAATTCCATAGAGTTTTGAATTTCTCCAAAAGCACCTACCCAAGAGTCAAAATAATCAACTTGATAGCGTTTTAAGATATCCGGTTGAATGTAGTTCATCATAGTATACAGCTCACTAATTGAATTTGAAACAGGTGTTCCTGTCGCAAAGACAATATTTTTAAAATCATGTTCTTCCTGAATCTGTCGAACCTTCATTTCCATATCCACATTCTTCTTAGACGTTGTATTGGTAATCCCTGCTACATTTCCAAGTCCAGTAATTGGACGTATATTTTTAAAGTGATGTGCTTCATCCACAAAGAGAAAATCAATTCCTAAGTTCTCAAAATCAATAAAACTATCACGATTAAAGCGTTGGAGTTCTTCCAATTGTTTCTCAAGACCACTTATTGATTGCTCTGCTTCTTTAACGGTGTACTTATTTTCAGAATGTGTTTTAATCTCTCGTAGTTCATTCAGTTTATCCTCGATATAATTCATCTGTCTTTCCTTACTGACAGGGATTTTTTCAAATTGAGAATCCCCAATGACAATGGCATCGTAATCTCCTGTAATAATACGTGACACAAACTGTTTTCTTCTTGCCTTCACAAAATCTTTCTTAGTGGTCACAAAGACTTTTTTAGTAGGGAAAAATTTCATGATTTCTTGGCCAAACTGAGCAGACAAACTAGAGGGCACCACATACAAGGGCTTATGAACCATCCCCAACTCCTTTAATTTAAAGCCAGCACCAAGCATGGTCAAGGTCTTTCCTGAACCTACCTCATGAGCTAACAAGGCTCTTTTTTCTTCTACAATTCTTTGAATGGCATTCTCTTGATGAGGACGAAGACTGATGTTTTGTGCCAAGCCATCAATGACTAAATGGCTACCGTCATACTCTCGACTAACCGTTCGATTATAAAAACGATTATAACTTTCTTCAATGACTTGTTGAACTTCTGGATACCGTGAGACAAAGTCTTGAAAGAGTTCTTGTAAATGCTGCTCTTTTGCTCTTAGAACAGAGGTTTTTTCCAAATCTGTGATGGTCTTTTTCTTTTCCCCTTCCGTAACAGTCATAGTAATAGTCGGTTGGTTCGAATTAAGTAAATTCTCAAAAATCTTTCTTCCTGTATCATAACGTGAGCCACTGACTCCAAGACTACTATCTTTGGCACTTGGATAGCGATAAGCAAATGGTGTCCTTAAATGAACCTGCCCATCGACAGGATTCACTTCAATGACTTGTTCAACATCAGGCGAAGACAATTCAAATTCACGGTTGGTAAAACATTCAAAGGCAAATTTACCATAAACGGATTGAGGAATCCAACGTGACCCTATTTTAAACTCAATATCTGCCAGATGAATCCTTGGAGGGCGAACAGATTCTAACAAATCTAACGCATGAGTCCAATCACATTCTTGGTTGTTTTCCTCTACTAATAGTTGAACTACTTCTATCTTGTTGAGAATATCTCCTGACAAAAACTGGTTCTTAGAAAGATAATTTCTTTCCCCTCTTAAATAGCTTTCTGGATCCATTAAGATCTGGTCACCCAACTCATCTAAAATAGCTGCTTGGCTATGTTCAGGGTAAATTGATACCATAAAGTCTATATCAACCCCTCTACCATCTGATAAACTGGAGTTTAAGGCATCTAAAGCCGTTGAAACTCTTGTAATCACTCTCTCCGGCCTAACCAATGCTTTCTCAAAGGCTAAAGATTTTTTATATTTTACTTTCTGATCTTTAGAATCAATGTATTCATCTTCTAAACTTGCTAGTAAAGAATACTTATCGTCACTATCAAATAAGTTTCGATTGACTGAGACATTCAAGTATCCAAATTGGCTTACAAACCGATCATAGTCACGATTGAGTTTACTAAGTAATACCTGAAAATCTGTCCGACTATAATCTGGATGGCGTTGAATTTCAATTAAGGCTTGATAGGTCTCTCTCAAATCAACCATGCCCTTAATGCGACTAATATCCTTATCCGATAAGGGGCTTTCATAAAAGACCGTTTTTTTGAACAGTCCCTTATATTTCCCTCTTTTACTCGCTTCTTCTGACTTGTAAACATCTAGTGCTTCCTCTTCTGTCAAATGAAGTTGCACGAATCGGTCTATTTTATGTTCAGACAAAGAACTGTCCCAAGCTTTAAAATCTCCCTTCTCATCTACATAATAACTAATTTCGTCTACTTTTGAACTTTTCCGAATGCCATGCGTATCTCGGTAATAAATTTGATTTCCCTCATATCCAAAAGAATAGAGCGCTAAGTCCTCACGTATACGACTTGGGATAGAATTATCCACTTCTTCTTGGATAAAAACAGGTGCTTTCAAAGAATTGTCAATTTGTTTAGGTGCTTCCACATTCTCGAATGCTTTCATTATTTCAGTAGCTAATGTTTCTGATTCCCCCTTAACATTGAGGGTTCCTCCATTAAAATTACGTACTTCATATTCACCCAAAACTTGTGTATTGTATTTCCCATCAAAATAAGGATTGATCCAGACACGCTTATCCTCCTCAAAGGGAATAGAACCACTAAAAACAAGTTCCTCTTCATTAAGATTCTTTGCTTGATTCTTTTGAAAGAAGAGGAGATCTGTGGTCACTCGAGTACCTGCAATCTTTTTAAAAGCCGTATCCGGCAAACGAACTCCCCCTAAAAAATGAGTGTTGGTTTTAATCTCTTGTAAGACATTATCTGTCCGCTTATCCATTGTCCCGATAGATGAGATAATCGACACTTGTCCTCCGTCTCTTACTAAATCAAGTGAGTGTTTGACAAAGTAATCATGAATCATATAAGGTTTATCATAGTTTTTATCGGCAATGCGAAAATTTCCAAATGGAACATTCGTTAAGACTAAATCAAAACTATTATTTTGATAGGGAACTTCTTCAAATCCTCGCACTTCAATGTGGACATTTGGATGGAGTTGTTTTGCGATTTCGCCTGTCACACTGTCTAATTCAACCCCATAGAGTTCTGATTTATCTCGTATACTTCTAGGCATCGCCGCAAAGAAGTTCCCAGTCCCCATAGAAGGATCTAATATCCTTCCTCCCTCAAAACCATCATCCATTAATTTTTGCCAAATCTGGCGAATAATCATTGGGTCTGTATAATAGGCTGTGAGAGAACTTTGTTTCATGGTCGAGTATTCTGATTTACTTACTAAACTCTTAAGAGTTAAACGTTCTGCTTCATACTTTGGATTGAGTTCATCGAAAAATTCATTGGCAAGACCACCCCATCCAACATACTTAGCTAGTAGTTCTTGTTCTTCTGGATTCGCTTGTCGTCCCTCTTTTTCTAATCTTTTAACAAGGTCAATTGCAGCGATATTCGTTTCAATTTTTTCTCGATTTGTCTTAGGGTAAAAGTCCTCTAAATCATCTGGAAAAACGAAATCTTGAACAGGGATATCCAACTCTTCTATACTTGAAATAAGAGTTTCTGTTTCCTTATCCTTTTCATTTTCTTCTTCCAGATAGGAAAACAAATCTATTTCCTGACTTTCACTTGATGAATCAATCTCAATCTCTGAATCTTCTTTTTCAAGTTCTACAAGAGACAATACTTGTTCAATCTCTTCCAAACTGTTCAAGTATAAGATAGGATTTTCTTCAAATAACTGGTTGGAATCATTGAATAGCTCTAGGCGAACTAAGTCATTTAACTGGGCATTTTCAATCGAAACCAACTGAAATACTTGACCTTTATAACTTACTTGTGAACCGATTGGATATTCCCTCAAAGCTTCTTCTACAATTTTATCTACTTTAGATAGGGAATGAACTTCCACATTTTCTTCTACCTGGTCAATATTATCTAAAGGTAAGACCGCTTCCTCTACTTGCTTAGATTTTTCGCTTCTAGCCTTTACATCATCAAAATGAGTAATAATCTTCAGCTTTTGTGTCAGTGGTAGTTGTTGGTAGTTTCCTTCATGATGGACAAGATCCGTAACGGTATCTAAAGTAGCCATCAATTCTGAACCCAAATAGGCTAGAACATCTCCCTCTTTTTCTTCAAAATGAATCTCAAGAACCTCTTTTTCTAGTTCTTTGGAATCAACCATTAGAAGAAATTCCTCTATATCTCTACTAATGCGGTCAGATAGATTATTCGCAACCCGATAAACATTGACTAAATTGACCTCCTGATTCTGATGACATACAAGCTCACTTAATGGTGTTAGCTTTTCTTTTTCAGATTGGATGTAAAATCGAGTGGAAAGGTTATAGGTTGCGACTTCCAGAACTAAGTTTTTCTCAAAATTACTTAATTGAGATAATTTACCTAGACCCGCTTGCCCAAAATTTCTTGTGTAACTTTCTAAATCTTGGTCATTATTTTCAGAACTGGCCTCTAGGAAAGAAACAATATCTTGATGAAACGAATAGACATGAGGTATCTCTTCTATCTTACCCTCTTCAGCCAAAAAACTCTCTACCAAGTCCTGCCATTTCTCATCAAAATGTTGCGCTTGATATCGAAGAAATAGGTCCATTTTCTCCCTATCTTTTGGAATTGTTCCACGAAACATAGCCAATAATTGCATTACTTCCATACTCGCTCCTTTCATCTATACGAAAATAGGAGAATCACATGATTCCCCTACAACTCTATCTCCATTTCAACCTCTTGAGAACTGGTTTCTAAATCACTAGACAAAAGAGAAACGGCATCTGTTCTCATGTAGTAAGTATATAAGTCTTCTAGGTCTTGTTGGTTTTCAATCCCTGTTTCAATACTAATCAGAGCCTGTATAAATTCCTTGTAGTGACTCTCCATCATATCTGAAATCTTTTGTTTCATTTCCATAAATACTGAGGATGGTTCAGTTAAACTTGTTTGGTTTATGTTTTGTAAATCCTTTTCTAAGGGATTTGTTCCTTCTTCTACTTCCACTAAATCTGAACGTCCATCACCATCAGAATCTGCGCTAAGAGGATTGGTTCCTAGCGCCAATTCTTGAGCATCAGTTAGTCCATCTTGATCCGAATCACGTTGATAAATGGCTTCCATATACTTCCTTCTTTCCTAGTTAATCTTTTTTCACTCCAATCCTACCAAATATTCCTTGAAAGAAGTATCACAACAAAAAAGAGAACGAGCCAAAACTGCGTTCTCCTGAAAATGATAAAACATTACTATTAAAATAGATTACATGTAAAACTCTAATCAGGCAGAGCCTGCTAACTCATGACAGAAAAAGATGTTTAGCCTATAGTGCTGGCATTAAAAAATCCTCACACATCACGCAAGGAAATCGCTAAATAAAACAGGCTTTGACCATGTCGGGATTAATTGCAGCACATTCCAAGGATCCAGCTTTTTCTTTTTTTTATAATCGAATTTCCCAAAGAGTAAGCAAGATGAAGGCCGTCATTGCTTATGCTCATAAGATTCTCAGAATCATTTACAAACTACTTTCTGCCAAGCATACTTATCAAAAAGAGAAGGGGCTAGGACTGAGGAAACAGTTCTAACGCCAAAACTAAAAAATTTCAATTACACGCTAGTACAGGAATTGATTTTTTACGCTTTCTTACTGTTTTTTTAGAAAAAAATAGCATAAAAATCTAGTTATCCGCATAAAAACTGGACTTATCACACTTTATCAAGGTCAAAACCACTCAATTTACTACTAATTTACTACTTATGAATGAGCTTTGATACGACGATTTATCCTTGAAAAGTGAAGATATAAAGATACTTCCAATAAAATTTGAATATTTAATAGGTAGACACTTCAAAAAATGAGGTGTCTATTTTTTTACCCGATTTTGAAAGGAAGTGAACTTATGAAAACAAAAAATCAAGAATCAAAAGGTCGTTCCCCACTCTTTAAGACCATCAAACATTCATTCAGCCAATAAAAAAGAAAGGATAGGTAAAAATATGGAACTTAAATTTGTGATTCCCAACATGGAAAAAACATTCGGCAATTTAGAATTTGCTGGCGAGGATAAAGTCGTTCAGCGAAGAATCAACGGACGGCTAACTGTCTTATCAAGAAGCTATAATCTCTATTCTGATGTTCAAAGAGCAGATGATATTGTGGTGGTGCTTCCTGCTGAAGCTGGCGAAAAACATTTCGGCTTTGAGGAACGTGTGAAGTTAGTCAATCCACGTATTACCGCAGAGGGCTACAAAATCGGCACTCGTGGTTTTACAAATTACCTTTTACATGCTGACGACATGATAAAAGAATAAAGAAAGAGAGGAAAAATGATGAGATTAGCAAATGGCATTGTATTAGATAAAGACACGACTTTTGGAGAATTGAAATTCTCTGCTCTACGTCGTGAAGTGAGAATCCAAAATGAAGACGGGTCGGTTTCAGATGAAATCAAGGAACGTACCTATGACTTAAAATCCAAAGGACAAGGACGCATGATTCAAGTAAGTATTCCTGCCAGCGTGCCTTTGAAAGAGTTTGATTATAACGCACGGGTGGAACTTATCAATCCCATTGCGGACACCGTTGCTACTGCCACCTATCAAGGAGCAGATGTTGACTGGTATATCAAGGCAGACGATATTGTGCTGACAAAGGATTCTAGTTCATTCAAAGCTCAACCACAAGCAAAGAAAGAACCGACACAAGACAAATAGTCGCTAGGTAGAAAGGAGACTTTTTCGCATGAAACAGCGTGGTAAAAGGATTCGCCCATCTGGTAAAGATTTAGTCTTTCATTTTACGATAGCGTCACTCCTGCCTGTTTTCCTGCTGGTTGTCGGACTGTTTCATGTGAAGACAATCCAGCAGATCAACTGGCAGGATTTTAACCTATCACAAGCAGATAAGATTGACATTCCCTATTTAATTATCAGTTTCAGTGTCGCAATTCTTATCTGCTTGCTGGTAGCGTTTGTATTCAAACGGGTTCGCTATGATACGGTTAAACAACTTTACCACCGTCAAAAACTGGCAAAGATGATACTTGAAAACAAGTGGTATGAATCTGAACAGGTCAAAACAGAGGGTTTCTTTAAAGATAGTGCTGCTCGTACAAAGGAAAAGATAACCTACTTCCCTAAAATGTATTATCGACTTAAAAATGGCTTGATACAGATACGGGTGGAAATCACGCTGGGAAAATATCAAGACCAACTCTTACACTTGGAAAAGAAATTAGAGAGTGGCTTGTACTGTGAGCTGACGGATAAAGAGTTAAAGGATTCCTATGTGGAATATACTTTGCTCTATGACACCATAGCCAGTCGTATTTCTATTGATGAAGTAGAAGCTAAAGATGGTAAACTTCGCTTAATGAAAAACGTATGGTGGGAATATGATAAGCTCCCTCATATGTTGATTGCTGGTGGTACAGGTGGCGGTAAAACTTACTTTATACTGACACTGATTGAAGCCTTGCTTCATACAGATTCAAAACTGTATATTCTTGACCCGAAAAATGCTGACCTTGCGGACTTAGGTTCTGTGATGGCAAATGTCTACTATAGAAAAGAAGACTTGCTTTCTTGCATTGAAACATTCTATGAAGAAATGATGAAACGTAGTGAGGAAATGAAGCAGATGAAGAACTATAAGACTGGCAAAAATTATGCTTACTTAGGTCTCCCGGCACACTTCTTAATCTTTGATGAATACGTCGCTTTCATGGAAATGCTGGGAACAAAAGAAAACACCGCAGTTATGAATAAGCTGAAACAGATTGTCATGTTAGGTCGTCAAGCTGGCTTCTTTCTAATACTGGCTTGTCAACGTCCAGACGCAAAATATTTAGGCGACGGAATCCGTGATCAGTTTAATTTCAGAGTGGCTTTAGGTCGTATGTCTGAAATGGGCTATGGCATGATGTTTGGCAGTGACGTACAAAAGGATTTCTTCTTAAAGCGAATCAAAGGTCGTGGCTATGTTGATGTAGGAACAAGTGTCATATCAGAGTTTTATACTCCCCTTGTACCAAAAGGATATGATTTCTTGGAGGAAATTAAAAAGTTATCCAACAGCAGACAGTCC
This sequence comes from Streptococcus pseudopneumoniae, assembly GCF_001074975.1. Classification (GTDB taxonomy): domain Bacteria; phylum Bacillota; class Bacilli; order Lactobacillales; family Streptococcaceae; genus Streptococcus; species Streptococcus pseudopneumoniae_D. The sequence goes on from NZ_JUUO01000127.1 coordinate 18,977, forward strand.
ACGCAGGCGACGTGCGAAGCGGAAGTCGCAGGTGTGGACTGATCTTGCTGGCTGGTGTGGCAATAGCCACGCCAGCACTTACCCCCCCGTATCTAACAGGGGGGTACAAATCGACAGGAAACAGTCAAAAAAACATTAGAAAATCCTTTGGTTACAAGGGATTTACAAAATTTCAGCGTATGTCAAATGGGCTTTAAAAGTTGACATACGCCTTTTTGATTGGAGGGATTTTTACTGAATGAACAAACTTGGTTACAGCATTTAAAAGAAAAACGCTTGGCTTATGGACTATCTCAAAACCGTTTAGCTGTTGCGACTGGTATTACAAGGCAGTATCTAAGCGATATTGAAACAGGAAAAGTCAAGCCATCAGAGGATTTACAGCAGTCCCTTTGGGAAGCTCTGGAACGCTTCAATCCCGACGCTCCCCTTGAAATGCTGTTTGATTATGTAAGGATTCGCTTTCCGACAACAGACGTACAGCAGGTGGTCGAAAACATCTTACAACTGAAACTGTCCTATTTTCTTCATGAGGACTATGGTTTCTATTCTTATTCAGAGCATTATGCTTTAGGCGACATATTCGTCCTTTGCTCCCATGAACTGGACAAAGGAGTTCTGGTGGAATTGAAAGGTCGTGGGTGCAGACAATTTGAAAGCTATCTTCTGGCACAACAAAGAAGCTGGTATGAGTTCTTTATGGACGTTTTGGTGGCTGGCAGTGTGATGAAACGCCTTGACCTTGCCATTAACGATAAGACAGGGATTTTGAATATCCCTGTACTCACTGAAAAGTGCCAACAGGAAGAATGTATCTCCGTCTTCCGCAGTTTTAAAAGCTATCGCAGTGGCGAACTGGTACGCAAAGAGGAAAAGGAATGTATGGGAAACACCCTCTATATCGGTTCATTACAAAGTGAAGTTTATTTCTGTATCTATGAAAAGGACTACGAGCAGTACAAGAAAAATGATATTCCCATTGAAGACGCAGAAGTAAAAAACCGTTTTGAGATTCGATTGAAAAATGAGCGTGCCTATTATGCAGTCCGTGATTTACTCGTCTATGACAATCCAGAGCATACCGCCTTTAAAATTATCAATCGGTATATCCGTTTTGTAGATAAAGACGATTCCAAACCTCGTTCTGATTGGAAACTGAATGAAGAATGGGCTTGGTTTATTGGGAACAATCGTGAACGATTAAAACTAACCACAAAACCAGAGCCTTACTCCTTCCAAAGGACGCTGAACTGGCTATCTCATCAAGTTGCCCCGACCTTAAAGGTTGCGATTAAACTTGATGAAATCAACCAGACGCAGGTTGTAAAAGACATTCTCGACCATGCGAAACTGACAGACCGACACAAGCAGATTTTGAAGCAACAGTCAGTAAAAGAACAGGACGTGATAACAACAAAAAAATAACTCAAATACAAATTCATTGAATATAGAGAGGAGAACATTTTTATGAATTTTGGACAAAACCTTTATAACTGGTTTCTATCAAACGCTCAATCACTGGTGCTTTTAGCAATCGTTGTGATTGGCTTGTATCTTGGCTTCAAGCGTGAGTTTAGCAAACTGATTGGCTTTTTAATTATTGCGATTATTGCGGTTGGCTTAGTCTTCAACGCTGCTGGAGTAAAAGACATTTTACTAGAGCTATTCAATCGCATTATTGGTGCTTAAATAAAACCGTTCTTTTGTGGAATATAAGTGGTTTTCTTATGTTCCGCAAAGGAATGGTACACCAAACGAAGTGCGGTAGGGATTTTTGAATCTCTACAAAGAAAGGACGTGAATATATGGACGATATGCAAGTCTATATTGCGAATTTAGGCAAATACAATGAGGGCGAATTGGTCGGTGCGTGGTTTACCTTTCCCATTGACTTTGAGGAAGTCAAAGAGAAAATCGGCTTGAATGATGAATATGAGGAATACGCCATTCATGACTACGAGTTACCCTTTACGGTTGACGAATACACTTCCATTGGCGAACTCAATCGACTATGGGAAATGGTATCGGAATTACCCGAAGAATTACAATCGGAGCTATCTGCTCTGCTCACTCATTTTTCAAGCATTGAAGAACTAAGCGAACATCAAGAGGATATTATCATTCATTCCGATTGTGATGATATGTATGACGTGGCACGCTACTACATTGAAGAAACGGGTGCTTTAGGCGAAGTACCAGCTAGTCTTCAAAACTATATTGATTATCAAGCCTATGGTCGGGATTTAGACCTTTCAGGAACGTTTATCTCAACCAATCATGGGATTTTTGAAATCGTCTATTAAATCTGTCGGTACATTACTACTGGCAGATTTTCTATTTTACGGGGTGGCTCAATCAGCTACCCCTATTTTTTATGAAAGGATTGATTACATGAAGAAAATACGAAGCTATACCAGTATCTGGTCTGTGGAAAAGGTACTGTATTCTATCAATGATTTTAGACTTCCGTTTCCCATAACCTTTACGCAAATGACATGGTTTGTCGTGTCACTCTTTGCAGTGATGATACTTGGCAACTTGCCCCCTCTTTCCATGATAGAGGGAGCATTTCTCAAATACTTTGGGATTCCTGTGGCTTTCACATGGTTTATGTCTACAAAAACTTTTGATGGTAAAAAGCCTTATGGATTTTTGAAGTCTGTCATTGCTTATGCACTGCGACCAAAGCTGACCTATGCAGGAAAAAAAGTAACGCTTGGCAGAAACCAGCCACAAGAAGCCATTACAGCAGTTAGGAGTGAATTTTATGGCATATCCAATTAAATACATTGAAAACAATCTCGTCTGGAATAAAGACGGGGAATGTTATGCTTACTATGAGCTTGTTCCTTACAATTACTCATTTCTAAGTCCAGAACAGAAAATACAAGTGCATGATTCTTTCAGACAGCTTATCGCACAAAATCGTGATGGCAAAATTCATGCTTTACAAATCAGTACAGAATCCAGCATACGTTCTGCACAAGAGCGTTCCAAAAATGAAGTCACTGGCAAGCTCAAAGCGGTTGCCTATGACAAAATCGACCAACAGACAGACGCTTTAATATCCATGATTGGCGAAAATCAAGTGAACTACCGTTTCTTTATCGGCTTTAAGTTGCTTCTCAACGATCAGGAGTTTTCTATGAAAAGTCTTACCGTTGAAGCAAAAAATGCTTTGTCTGATTTTGTCTATGATGTGAACCATAAGCTGATGGGCGATTTTGTTAGTATGAGTAATGATGAAATCCTGCGTTTTCAGAAGATGGAAAAGCTCTTAGAAAATAAAATCTCTCGTCGTTTCAAAATCCGCAGGTTAGATAAGGACGACTTCGGCTATCTGATTGAACACCTTTACGGACAGACAGGCACTGCCTATGAAGAGTATGAGTACCATCTATCAAAGAAAAAGCTGGATAATGAAACGCTGATTAAATACTATGACTTGATTAAGCCTACTCGCTGTTTGGTGGAAGAAAAACAGCGATATTTGAAAATCCAGCAGGAAGATGAAACCGTCTATGTAGCTTACTTTACCATTAACAGCATTGTCGGAGAACTGGACTTCCCGTCCTCTGAAATCTTCTACTACCAGCAACAGCAATTTACATTCCCGATTGATACGTCAATGAATGTGGAAATTGTAGCGAATCGTAAAGCCCTATCTACTGTCCGCAATAAAAAGAAAGAACTGAAAGACTTGGATAACCACGCTTGGCAAAGTGATAATGAAACCAGCTCCAATGTGGCGGAAGCTCTGGAAAGTGTGAATGAGCTGGAAACCAATTTAGACCAAAGCAAGGAATCTATGTACAAGCTGTCTTATGTGGTAAGGGTATCAGCAAATGATCTTGACGAACTCAAACGTCGTTGTAATGAAGTGAAAGATTTTTATGACGATTTAAGCGTAAAACTGGTACGACCATTTGGGGATATGCTCGGCTTACATGAAGAATTTTTACCTGCCAGCAAGCGTTATATGAATGATTATATTCAATACGTGACCTCTGATTTCCTCGCTGGTTTAGGTTTTGGTGCTACTCAAATGCTGGGGGAAAATGAGGGGATTTATGTTGGCTACAGCTTAGATACTGGACGCAATGTCTATCTGAAACCTGCTCTTGCCAGTCAAGGGGTTAAGGGTTCAGTAACCAATGCGTTAGCGTCGGCTTTTGTTGGTTCGCTGGGTGGTGGTAAATCCTTTGCGAATAACCTTATCGTCTATTATGCGGTGCTTTATGGGGCACAAGCAGTGATTGTAGACCCAAAAGCAGAACGTGGCAGATGGAAAGAAACCTTGCCAGAGATTTCCCATGAAATCAATATCGTCACTCTGACTTCTGATGAGAAAAACAAAGGCTTACTTGACCCTTATGTGATTATGAAAAATCCCAAAGATTCTGAATCACTGGCTATTGATATTCTGACATTCCTTACGGGGATTTCCTCTCGTGATGGGGAACGCTTCCCAATCCTTAGAAAAGCCATTCGTGCAGTAACCAATAGTGAAGTACGAGGGTTGATGAAAGTGATTGAGGAATTACGGGTTGAGAATACGCCACTAAGTACCAGTATAGCCGACCATATCGAAAGTTTTACAGACTATGACTTTGCACATTTATTATTCAGTAATGGTTATGTGGAGCAGTCTATCAGCTTAGAAAAACAACTGAACATTATACAGGTTGCGGACTTGGTACTTCCCGACAAGGAAACTTCCTTTGAGGAATATACCACTATGGAGCTTTTATCCGTTGCTATGCTGATTGTCATTAGTACCTTTGCTTTAGACTTTATCCATACAGACCGAAGCATTTTCAAGATTGTAGATTTAGACGAAGCATGGAGCTTTTTACAGGTAGCACAAGGAAAAACACTATCTATGAAGCTGGTTCGGGCTGGTCGTGCTATGAACGCTGGGGTATATTTCGTGACCCAAAATACAGACGACCTCTTAGATGAAAAACTGAAAAATAACCTCGGCTTAAAATTTGCATTTCGTTCCACTGACCTTAACGAGATTAAAAAGACCTTAGCCTTTTTTGGTGTAGACCCAGAGGACGAAAACAATCAGAAGCGATTGCGTGATTTGGAAAACGGGCAATGCCTTATCAGTGATTTATATGGTCGTGTCGGTGTGATACAGTTCCACCCTGTATTTGAAGAACTGCTCCATGCCTTTGATACCAGACCACCTGTGCGAAAAGAGGTGTAAATGTGAAACCATCAATAGTAAACAGAATAAAATCAAACTGGACGCTGAAACGTCTAGGTAAAGTGGCAATGACAGTGGCTTTCACACTTGTGATTGCCATTTTTCTTTTAGCCATGCTGGGAACGGTGGTTCAAGCTGCGGGCTTGGTAGATGATACGGTCAATGTGGCAAATGAATACAGCCGATACCCACTTGAAAACTATCAACTGGATTTTTATGTGGATAATAGCTGGGGCTGGCTTCCGTGGAACTGGTCGGACGGGATTGGAAAACAGGTCATGTATGGACTATATGCCATTACCAATTTTATTTGGACAATCAGTTTGTATGTTTCCAATGCGACAGGTTACTTAGTACAGGAAGCCTATTCCTTAGACTTCATTTCCGCTACAGCAGATTCCATTGGTAAGAATATGCAGACCTTAGCTGGTGTGAGTGCAAACGGATTTTCAACAGAGGGTTTCTATGTTGGATTCCTCTTACTCTTGATTTTGGTTCTTGGGGTTTATGTTGCCTATACGGGACTGATAAAGAGAGAAACCACAAAGGCAATTCATGCCATTATGAATTTTGTGCTGGTGTTTATCCTATCGGCTTCCTTTATTGCCTACGCTCCCGACTACATTAAAAAAATCAATGACTTTTCATCAGACATCAGTAATGCCAGTTTATCACTTGGCACGAAGATTGTCATGCCCCATTCCGATAGTCAAGGCAAGGACAGCGTGGACTTAATCAGAGATAGCCTGTTTTCCATACAGGTTCAGCAACCGTGGCTACTGCTTCAATACAACAGTTCAGACATTGAAAGTATCGGTATTGACCGTGTGGAAAGCCTGCTCTCCACCAGCCCAGATTCCAACAATGGCGAAGACAGAGAAAAAATTGTTGCGGAAGAAATTGAAGACAGAAGCAATACCAATCTAACCATTACAAAGACCATTAACCGTTTAGGTACAGTCTTCTTCCTATTTGTCTTCAATATTGGGATTTCCATATTTGTATTCCTATTAACAGGAATCATGATTTTCTCGCAGGTACTTTTTATCATCTATGCTATGTTTCTGCCTGTGAGCTTTATTTTAAGCATGATTCCATCATTTGATGGTATGTCAAAACGAGCCATAACAAAGCTCTTTAATACCATTTTGACACGAGCTGGAATCACATTGATTATTACGACAGCATTTAGTATTTCAACCATGCTCTATACCTTATCGGCTGGTTATCCGTTCTTTTTGATTGCTTTTCTACAGATTGTGACCTTTGCAGGAATCTACTTCAAGCTGGGCGATTTAATGAGTATGTTTTCTCTACAGAGTAACGATTCTCAAAGTGTGGGAAGTCGTGTGATGAGAAAACCTCGTATGCTTATGCACGCTCACATGCACCGTCTACAGCGGAAACTTGGACGTTCCATGACTACTCTAGGGGCTGGGTCTGCCATTGTTACAGGTAAAAAAGGACAGTCGGGTTCGGGGAGTTCTGCAAGGACACAAGCAGATCACTCCCGACCAGACGGAAAGGAAAAATCAACACTTGGAAAACGTATCGGTCAAACCATCGGTACAGTAGCTGATACCAAAGACAGAATGGTAGACACTGCTAGTGGTTTGAAAGAACAGGTTAAAGATTTGCCGACCAATGCAAGATATGCAGTATATCAAGGAAAATCCAAAGTAAAAGAGAATGTCCGTGATTTAACCAGTAGTATTTCTCAAACCAAAGCGGACAGAGCCAGTGGACGCAAGGAACAGCAGGAACAAAGGCGAAAAACCATTGCGAAGCGTCGCTCTGAAATGGAACAGGTCAAACAGAAAAAACAGCCTGCTTCTTCTGTTCATGAAAGACCGACTACAAGACAAGAACAATATCATGATGAACAGACCTCAAAACAGTCTAATATTCAGACTTCATATAAGGAATCTCAACAAGCCAAACAAGAGCGTCCAGCAGTTAAGTCCGATTTTTCAAGTCCAAAAGTGGAACGCCAAGGCAATACCGTTCAAGAAAAAACCGTTCAAAAGCCAGCAACTTCAACCACTACAGCAGATAGAACTTCACAACGTCCAATCACAAAAGAACGTCCGTCTACTGTTCAAAGAGTACCACTACAAAATACAAGAAGTAGACCACCAATCAAAACCGCCACCATTAAGAAAGTCGGTAAGAAACCATGAAGTTGAAAACTTTAGTGATTGGTGGTTCTGGATTATTCTTGATGGTCTTCTCACTGCTTCTGTTTGTTGCCATTTTATTTTCAGATGAACAGGACAGCGGAATTTCCAATATTCATTATGGAGGTGTGAATGTTTCCGCAGAAGTGCTGGCTCATAAGCCTATGGTAGAAAAATATGCCAAAGAATATGGCGTTGAAGAATATGTCAACATACTTCTTGCGATTATACAGGTGGAATCGGGCGGTACTGCGGAAGATGTTATGCAGTCCTCGGAATCCCTCGGTCTTCCACCTAATTCATTGAGTACAGAAGAATCCATTAAGCAAGGTGTGAAGTATTTCAGTGAATTATTAGCCAGTAGCGAAAGGCTCAGTGTAGATTTAGAATCGGTTATCCAGTCCTACAATTATGGTGGTGGTTTCTTAGGGTATGTGGCTAATCGTGGAAATAAATATACCTTTGAACTGGCTCAAAGTTTCTCAAAAGAGTATTCAGGTGGCGAAAAAGTGTCTTACCCCAATCCCATAGCCATACCTATCAATGGGGGCTGGCGATACAACTATGGCAATATGTTTTATGTGCAACTGGTAACGCAGTATCTTGTCACAACAGAGTTTGATGATGATACGGTACAAGCCATCATGGACGAAGCACTGAAATATGAGGGCTGGCGATACGTTTACGGTGGAGCTTCCCCGACTACTTCTTTTGATTGTAGCGGACTGACACAATGGACGTATGGAAAAGCTGGAATTAACTTACCACGAACCGCACAACAGCAATATGATGTGACCCAGCATATCCCACTATCGGAAGCACAAGCTGGCGATTTGGTTTTCTTTCATTCTACCTATAACGCTGGCTCTTATATTACTCATGTTGGGATATACCTTGGCAATAACCGTATGTTTCATGCAGGCGACCCAATCGGTTATGCCGACTTAACAAGCCCCTACTGGCAACAGCATTTAGTGGGAGCAGGACGAATCAAACAATGAGAAAGGAAGATTTAATGATGAAATTTAGAAAAAATCAGAATAAAGAAAAACAGATACCAAAGGAAAAGAAACCTCGTGTCTACTATAAGGTCAATCCTCATAAAAAGGTTGTGATTGCCTTGTGGGTACTTTTAGGGCTTAGTTTCAGCTTTGCGATATTCAAGCACTTTACAGCTATAGATACTCATACTATTCACGAAACAACTATCATAGAAAAGGAATACGTTGATACTCATCATGTAGAAAATTTTGTAGAGAACTTTGCGAAAGTCTACTATTCATGGGAGCAATCCGATAAGTCCATTGATAATCGAATGGAAAGTCTAAAAGGCTATCTGACAGATGAACTTCAAGCTCTCAATGTTGATACAGTACGCAAAGATATTCCTGTATCGTCTTCTGTAAGAGGATTTCAGATATGGACGGTAGAGCCAACTGGCGACAATGAGTTTAATGTAACCTACAGTGTAGACCAGCTCATTACAGAGGGAGAAAATACAAAGACCGTCCACTCTGCTTATATAGTGAGTGTCTATGTAGATGGTTCTGGAAATATGGTACTGGTTAAGAATCCGACCATTACCAACATACCTAAGAAATCAAGTTATAAACCAAAAGCCATTGAAAGTGAGGGGACGGTTGATTCCATTACAACCAATGAAATCAATGAGTTTTTAACGACGTTCTTCAAGCTCTATCCTACAGCGACAGCCAGTGAACTTTCCTACTATGTGAATGACGGGATATTAAAACCAATCGGAAAAGAGTACATCTTTCAAGAACTGGTAAATCCTATTCACAATCGTAAGGATAATCAAGTCACGGTATCGCTGACAGTGGAGTATATCGACCAGCAGACCAAAGCAACGCAGGTATCTCAATTTGATTTGGTACTTGAAAAGAACGGGAGTAATTGGAAGATTATAGAATAACAAATATTGGTACATTATTACAGCTATTTTGTAATCACGTACTCTCTTTGATAAAAAATTGGAGATTCCTTGACAAATATGCTCTTACGTGCTATTATTTAAGTATCTATTTAAAAGGAGTTAATAAATATGCGGCAAGGTATTCTTAAATAAACTGTCAATTTGATAGTGGGAACAAATAATTGGATGTCCTTTTTTAGGAGGGCTTAGTTTTTTGTACCCAGTTTAAGAATACCTTTATCATGTGATTCTAAAGTATCCGGAGAATATCTGTATGCTTTGTATGCCTATGGTTATGCATAAAAATCCCAGTGATAAGAGTATTTATCACTGGGATTTTTATGCCCTTTTGGGCTTTTGAATGGAGGAAAATCACATGAAAATTATTAATATTGGAGTTTTAGCTCATGTTGATGCGGGAAAAACTACCTTAACAGAAAGCTTATTATATAACAGTGGAGCGATTACAGAATTAGGAAGCGTGGACAGAGGTACAACGAAAACGGATAATACGCTTTTAGAACGTCAGAGAGGAATTACAATTCAGACGGCGATAACCTCTTTTCAGTGGAAAAATACTAAGGTGAACATCATAGACACGCCAGGACATATGGATTTTTTAGCAGAAGTATATCGTTCATTATCAGTATTAGATGGGGCAATTCTACTGATTTCTGCAAAAGATGGCGTACAAGCACAAACTCGTATATTATTTCATGCACTTAGGAAAATGGGGATTCCCACAATCTTTTTTATCAATAAGATTGACCAAAATGGAATTGATTTATCAACGGTTTATCAGGATATTAAAGAGAAACTTTCTGCCGAAATTGTAATCAAACAGAAGGTAGAACTGTATCCTAATATGTGTGTGACGAACTTTACCGAATCTGAACAATGGGATACGGTAATAGAGGGAAACGATGACCTTTTAGAGAAATATATGTCCGGTAAATCATTAGAAGCATTGGAACTCGAACAAGAGGAAAGCATAAGATTTCAGAATTGTTCCCTGTTCCCTGTTTATCACGGAAGTGCAAAAAACAATATAGGGATTGATAACCTTATAGAAGTGATTACGAATAAATTTTATTCATCAACACATCGAGGTCAGTCTGAACTTTGCGGAAAAGTTTTCAAAATTGAGTATTCGGAAAAAAGACAGCGTCTTGCATATATACGTCTTTATAGTGGCGTACTGCATTTGCGAGATTCGGTTAGAATATCGGAAAAGGAAAAAATAAAAATTACAGAAATGTATACTTCAATAAATGGTGAATTATGTAAAATTGATAAGGCTTATTCCGGGGAAATTGTTATTTTGCAGAATGAGTTTTTGAAGTTAAATAGTGTTCTTGGAGATACAAAGCTATTGCCACAGAGAGAGAGAATTGAAAATCCCCTCCCTCTGCTGCAAACGACTGTTGAACCGAGCAAACCTCAACAAAGGGAAATGTTACTTGATGCACTTTTAGAAATCTCCGACAGTGACCCGCTTCTGCGATATTATGTGGATTCTGCGACACATGAAATCATACTTTCTTTCTTAGGGAAAGTACAAATGGAAGTGACTTGTGCTCTGCTGCAAGAAAAGTATCATGTGGAGATAGAAATAAAAGAGCCTACAGTCATTTATATGGAAAGACCGTTAAAAAAAGCAGAGTATACCATTCACATCGAAGTTCCACCGAATCCTTTCTGGGCTTCCATTGGTCTATCTGTAGCACAGCTTCCATTAGGGAGCGGAGTACAGTATGAGAGCTCGGTTTCTCTTGGATACTTAAATCAATCGTTTCAAAATGCAGTTATGGAGGGGATACGCTATGGCTGTGAACAAGGATTGTATGGTTGGAATGTGACGGACTGTAAAATCTGTTTTAAGTATGGCTTATACTATAGCCCTGTTAGTACCCCAGCAGATTTTCGGATGCTTGCTCCTATTGTATTGGAACAAGTCTTAAAAAAAGCTGGAACAGAATTGTTAGAGCCATATCTTAGTTTTAAAATTTATGCGCCACAGGAATATCTTTCACGAGCATACAACGATGCTCCTAAATATTGTGCGAACATCGTAGACACTCAATTGAAAAATAATGAGGTCATTCTTAGTGGAGAAATCCCTGCTCGGTGTATTCAAGAATATCGTAGTGATTTAACTTTCTTTACAAATGGACGTAGTGTTTGTTTAACAGAGTTAAAAGGGTACCATGTTACTACCGGTGAACCTGTTTGCCAGCCCCGTCGTCCAAATAGTCGGATAGATAAAGTACGATATATGTTCAATAAAATAACTTAGTGTATTTTATGTTGTTATATAAATATGGTTTCTTGTTAAATAAGATGAAATATTTTTTAATAAAGATTTGAATTAAAGTGTAAAGGAGGAGATAGTTATTATAAACTACAAGTGGATATTGTGTCCTGTATGTGGAAATAAAACACGATTAAAGATAAGGGAAGATACTGAATTAAAAAAATTCCCCCTCTATTGTCCGAAATGCAGACAAGAAAATTTAATTGAAATAAAGCAGTTCAAAGTAACTGTGATTACAGAGCCAGACGCAAAGACGCAGAGCCGATAAAATGAGATTAATACAATCTCATTTTATCGGCTCTTTCCGTTATGTATGGATTCTTTTAATTAGTCTTCGATGTTTCTTGCTTCGTTGATACCGCTGGCTAAAGATTCCATTAAGGATAGTTCTTTGTCTGTAAAGCTATCCATGTATTTCTCTATCTGTAATCGTCGGGTGCTTTTTACCAAGTTATTAGCAGGTAAGAAAAATTCATCAACGGAAACATGAAGTAACGATACAAGGTCATAAAGAACTTGTATGCTGGGGTGTTGCCCTTTATTTTCAATATTAGTTAAGTACCGTGGGTCAATTTCAATCAATGCTCCCACTTGTTCACGAGTTAAACCTCGTTTCAATCGAGCTTCTTTAATGGCTAAACCAAAGGCTCTAAAATCATATTTATCTTCTTTTTACGCATAGTAGACCACCTCTATACATTTTATTGTTCCTACTGAATTAAAAACAGGTATAGAAAAACGTGTTATATGGTTTATAGGTTTATATTTAATAAAAAGCACTACTAAACGCCAATAAAAAAAACCGTTATATGGTAGTGCTATTTACGCTGTTAAAATATTGTATATTACTTCCAAATGGCGGTTTGTTGGAGGTCAACGTCGCCATGAAGTACATCATATACAATAAATTTCCTTACATTGGGTTCTTGTCAAAAAAAGTCGTCTATCTGCAATAGATAAGTACGTCCACCAATGTGGTTTTATAAATCATATAGATAGAATAACAGAAGCATGTAAACAGAGAAATAAATCTGTTTATATGCTTTTTTGGCTATTCAGAACTTTTTTACAAAGTTTATTTATCAGTAATGCAACAAATCCCCCTTTCACATTGGGACTAAGAGTGAAAGGAGATAAACGAGCAAGGCTCACTTCCTTTCCTAGACAGAAAGGGGGTGAGAAACATGAAACCATCTTCTTTTCAGACCACAATAGAAAATCAGTTTGACTATATCTGTAAACGTGCTATGGAAGACGAGCGAAAGAATTATATGCTTTATCTTTCAAGGATTGCAAAGCGTGAGGTGTCCTTTTCGGATGTTGGCGATTATCTTGTTAGCCAGTTTGCGACAACAGATAACTATTCAACTGACTTTCAGATTTTTACACTCAATGGGTTATCAGTAGGCGTTGAAAATGATTTGTTGAGTGAAGCATTACGTGAGTTGCCAGACAAGAAACGTGAAATTCTACTGCTGTTTTACTTTATGGACATGAGCGATTCAGAAATTGCAGACCTGTTGAAATTGAACCGTTCTACTGTCTATCGGCATAGAACCAGTGGACTAGCCTTAATTAAAAAGTTTATGGAGGAATTTGAAGAATGAAAACACAATATCCTATGATTCCCTTTCCTCTCATTGTAAAGGCAACAGATGGCGATACCGAAGCGATTAACCAGATTCTACATCATTACAGAGGGTACATAACGAAGCGTTCCCTACGACTTATGAAAGATGAATATGGCAATCAAAGTATGGTCGTTGATGAAGTCTTACGTGGAAGAATGGAAACCAGACTGATTACAAAGATTTTGTCATTTGAAATTAAGTAATATCCTCTCTCCTTTCGTGGAAGCGTGCTAAACCATTCCACGCTTCCCGAACAGGGAGGTTTGTTATTCCACCAAAGCATATTGAGCTTTCAATGTGTTTTGATAGGCTAACGAGCCATTGTTCTTTGAAAACTGAATAAAAGTAATCGAATACGTTTCGATAAGAAAAGAGCCAACGGAACTAACCGCCATGACCTATCTTATAAAGATAGCGAGCGATTCATGTTAGTGATCCGAGAAGCAATCTTTAGCAGGATTGCCTGCAACGACATTCTTATCGTGATAATGATACTCCCATACAGTCAATAGTCCGAGCGTGATAAAACCGTCGCAGGCAATGAGTATGGCTACATGAGAACCATGCAGGGGTGGAACTCCCGTGAGCTTTGCTAAAGCTGTTCGATTGCTGGTAAAACAACTTTTATGAAATCCAAATAAGTGATTTGGAAAGGAGGATTTTATGAAGCAGACTGACATTCCTATTTGGGAACGTTATACCCTAACCATTGAAGAAGCGTCAAAATATTTTCGTATTGGCGAAAACAAGCTACGACGCTTGGCAGAGGAAAATAAAAATGCAAATTGGCTGATTATGAATGGCAATCGTATTCAGATTAAACGAAAACAATTTGAAAAAATTATAGATACATTGGACGCAATCTAGCGTCGCCAAAGGGTCTTGTATATGATAAAATAGTATTAAGTCGTATCAAGGCTCTTTCCATAAAGGAAAGGAGCAAATGCCATGTCAGAAAAAAGACGTGACAATAAAGGTCGAATCTTAAAGACTGGAGAGAGCCAACGAAAAGACGGAAGATACTTATACAAATATATAGATTCATTTGGAGAACCGCAATTTGTTTACTCGTGGAAACTTGTGGCTACAGACCGAGTACCAGCAGGAAAGCGTGATTGTATCTCACTTAGAGAGAAAATCGCAGAGTTACAGAAAGACATTCATGATGGTATTGATGTTGTAGGAAAGAAAATGACACTCTGCCAGCTTTACGCAAAACAGAACGCTCAAAGACCAAAGGTTAGAAAAAACACTGAAACTGGACGCAAATATCTTATGGATATTTTGAAGAAAGACAAGTTAGGTGTAAGAAGTATTGACAGTATTAAGCCATCAGACGCTAAAGAATGGGCTATTAGAATGAGTGAAAATGGTTATGCTTATCAAACCATCAATAACTACAAACGTTCTTTAAAGGCTTCATTCTATATTGCTATACAAGATGATTGTGTTCGGAAGAATCCATTTGACTTTCAACTGAAAGCAGTTCTTGATGATGATACTGTCCCTAAGACCGTACTAACAGAAGAACAGGAAGAAAAACTGTTAGCCTTTGCAAAAGCTGATAAAACCTACAGCAAAAATTATGATGAAATTCTGATACTCTTAAAAACAGGTCTTCGTATTTCAGAGTTTGGTGGTTTGACACTTCCAGATTTAGATTTTGAGAATCGTCTTGTCAATATAGACCATCAGCTATTGAGAGATACTGAAATTGGGTACTACATTGAAACACCAAAGACCAAAAGTGGCGAACGTCAAGTTCCTATGGTTGAAGAAGCCTATCAAGCATTTAAGCGAGTGTTAGCGAATCGAAAGAATGATAAGCGTGTTGAGATTGATGGATATAGTGATTTCCTCTTTCTTAATAGAAAGAACTATCCAAAAGTGGCAAGTGATTACAACGGCATGATGAAAGGTCTTGTTAAGAAATACAATAAGTATAACGAGGATAAATTGCCACACATCACTCCACATAGTTTGCGACATACATTCTGTACCAACTATGCAAATGCAGGAATGAATCCAAAGGCATTACAGTACATTATGGGACATGCTAATATAGCCATGACGCTGAACTATTACGCACATGCAACATTCGATTCTGCAATGGCAGAAATGAAACGCTTGAATAAAGAGAAGCAACAGGAGCGTCTTGTTGCTTAGTAGTACAAATGAATTTACTACTTATTTACCACTTCTGACAGCTAAGACATGAGGAAATATGCAAAGAAACGTGAAGTATCTTCCTACAGTAAAAATACTCGAAAGCACATAGAATAAGGCTTTACGAGCATTTAAGAAAATATAAAAAGATAATTAGAAATTTATACTTTGTTTCAAATAAAAAAGATGACTTACTGAACCTGTAAGCCACCTAGTCAGTCGGTTTATTCTGGTGTCTGCCACCGCTTGGCCCTTACGTCCAAGATTGCTATCGGATTTCGTTCTGGTGTCCGCCACCGCTTGGCCCTTATGTCCAAGATTACTATCAGATTGACCATGAGCCGACTACTCATCTACACTATTTATTCTACCTGAAAATGGTTAAAATTTCAAGTGTAAACTCTCCTATTTCGTAGTATAAGCAAAACTGATGGCACTATCTGCTTGAGAGATTTTTCTAAAGGTATAGTTAGGGTTGCCACCATAGTTTGTCTCAGACACAAGGAAAGAACCGTCATCATATACTTTCTCGACAAAAGACACATGACCGTAGATGGCTGGTGTGCCATGTGTACCTCCCACAAAAGAAACAATGGCACCTGCTCTTGGTGTAGAGCCCGTTTCTCCACCAAGACTTGAAGCTGTCGCAACCCAGTCCTGACCATTTCCCATGGTATTAATGATTGAAATCTTCTCTCCGTTTCTACCTTTTAGCTTTAATCCTAACTGGTTCATACGAGCCGCAACACCCCATGTACATTGTCCATAGGCATAGGCCATACCATCTCCACCACCAGGAACAGAATGATCATACAAGTCCCCACGAACCCCTTCAAGGGATTGTGGGTCACTCTTTGCCTGTCCTCCATTTGTTTGACTAAAGCCTTTTTCAATTTGATAATACCATTCCGTTGCTCTAGTTTGTCTTTCCAGTAGTTTGTCACCAGAATTTCCCTCCCAATAGGTGAGGAAGAGTTGGGCGAGATTGGCTGAACTGCCCGTATTTTTAAAGAAATCCTTTAACCAACTTTGATAGTAAGGACTATCCCCATGAAGCATAAAATCAAGTTGGAGGTCTAAATCATACCATTTCTTATTTTGGGTGCGTGCATAATTCAACAAGGCTGTATGACGTGTTGACCCATCTGCGGTATCTGTCCATTGCCCTAAACCTAGACCTCTATGAAGAATATTAGGATAAGCACCACTATAAATGGCTGGCCCTCCTATCGCTAACCAGTTTTCATCATCCCATGAGGAATCGGTAGCTCCAACTGGAGGAGATAAATAATCTCCCTCAGCTCGTTTAGGATTGATAGAAGACTCTACCGACCAATTTCCTAAAATAGCCGCAATGGCTTGGGGACTTGCCCCTTGAGATTTCAAAAACTCATAAATATGTTTTGCTCGTTCAAACTCATCACCACCAAACTGACCAATGGCAGGTAAGATAGTTGTCTGAAGTTGAATGACTTTTGGAAAATAAAATTGCGGATTGACGTACACCAATTTTTCTTTCTTGTTCTTAAACTTTTGATAGGAAACTTTCAAACCTGTATCGTCTGGTGTTTCACCAATAATATCACCCGTTAGGACTCTTGTCCCCTCAATCGCACGGCCATTATGAATAGAATACAAGGTTAATCGACTCTCATTCTCTCCTTTTCCGTTAGTGAGAATAACATTGTCGCCATCTAGAGATACAACTCCATCCATTGGTGCGACAATCGTTTGGTGAGCCTTCGCTTCTAGTAGAATGTACTCCTGAAGGGTAGGTTTTCCGTCTAGATCATAATATCCGTAACGATACGTCATGGTTAAACTATCTTCGTTGCTTTTCCCCTCAAATGGATTGTCCAATTCCTGCATGGAAGCATAGACACCTTCTTCTTTTAGTTCCTTCATTTCCTCTTGATCGTCTTTCGATAGTTTATACTTAGGAGTTTCATAGAGGTCTTGCATGGATTTCAAATCATCCCCATCGTTTAAATCATGCCACAAAGTAGACAGATAATCCTTGTAAGTTTCTGAACTAAATAAGTGAACTGGTTTGTCTAACTCATAGTCATGGAATTTAAAGTTCATATACCCCATCTCATCATCAACTTTTGTGTAGTAAGTAATTCCTTTGTCATTTGTGCGAGTATGTTCTGCATCTTCCCAAGTCAGGTGGGTATAAGCTTTTGTTAATTCAAATTCATCTTGTTGAATCAAACTAGCAGATGAAAATCCTAAAAAGAAGCTCATCATAAATAATAGAAGAAAGACTAATCCTCCAACTATCCAGGTTACAGGATTCCCAGCCGCAAATGTAAAGAAGGAAAAGGCTGCTTTTAGTTTTTGATAGATATTTCGGACACTTGTAAGGCCTTGTTTCTTTAATTTTCGATACCGATTTTTAAAGGAACTTGGATTATCTTTCGCTAGTTTCCATCCTTTCCCATCCTTAAAATGATGGTATCGCTCTTTTGTGTTGGTCAGTCTTTTCTTGGTAAAACGACCTGTTGCTTGTCCTGTTTTGACACTAGCTTTTCCAAGATTATAAGAAAGCCGACTGTAGCGTTTCCCTTTTCTAATGGTCTCTTGAAGTGTGCGATAGCCTTCTAAATCTTCATTTTCTGAAGCTAACTCTCCACCTTCACGTCCAAGGACATAAAGAAAAGTTTTGGCTTTCCTACTGACTTTTTTGGACTTATAGGCTTGTTTAGTAGATTTTAGATTCTCTTTTGCGGCCTTGACTTCTTTCTTAGCTTTTAATTCTTCTAAACTCTTCCCTTGAAAGAAAAAATTAGATTTTTGTTTCGATTCCTGACCATAAAGAAATTTTTGATTGGTTTTTCTTTCTTTACGACTCTCTTTTCTTTCTTCTTTTGCTTCTACATTGGCTTCTCTAAATTGCTTCTTGGCTATTTTCAATCGTTTCCTAGCATGAGGCAATCGTCTGTTTCTTAATTCTTTGCGATTCAAAAAAGAAGGAGGACTATTTTGAAGAATATGATTGTAGTCTTCATTTGCTTGTTTTACTCTAGCCTTTGAAGCTTCTCTCATCTCCTCTAGCTTTTCTTTTATCTCTTTTTTCCATGCTTTTTCATCCAGTACAGCGGAATCTTTTTTCTGTTTCTTCACCTCCTTCTTTCCTTGTTTCAAGAATTTCTTCTCATCTTTTAGACTTCTTCTAAATGCCTTTCGTGCACGTATGATTTCTCTTTTATCCTTCATTTACCTTCCCCTTAATTAGAAGCCATTTTATCAGGATCCGTACTCATGATATCAAACAATTGAGTACCTTGAGGAATCTTATTTTTAAAGGGAACGACAACGGAACCAGCTTTTATTAGTCCTGCCCCTTTTTCTGGATTGACTAGGTATTTTTCAAGTTCTTTTGACAATCCTAAGAGTTGAACCAATTCTTCTCGGTCATTTTTTGCTTGCTTGAGAAGAATCATAAATTCACTATTTGCAATAATTCGTCTACCATTTGGATCTAACAATAAGGTTTCGACGTTTTGAGTTATTCCAGTCGGACTGGCTCCATATTTTCTGACACGACTCCACAATTTAAAGAAGAAATCACTGGCATATTTATCTAGTAAGAGAAGCTGCATTTCATCAAAATAAATCCAGGTCTTCTTCCCTAATTTTTGATTCCGAACGACACGATTCCATATCTGATCAAAAACAACCATAAGAGCGATTTGTTTCAGCTCATCTCCTAACTTCTTAACGTTATAAATCAAGAAATTAGATCCTGTCTGAATATTGGTCTTATGAGAAAAAATATCAAGAGAACCTTCGACATACAGTTCCATATCAAGTGCCAAATTCTGCGCTTCTTCTTCTGGCTGTTGACTCAAGACAAAAACCCATTCTTCCAAAGAAGGCTCTTTAAATGACTGATAGGTGAGTCTGGTAACTCGGTCGATAATCGATTTTTCTCTTCCATCCATTTTTCTATCCAATAACTTGCCAATAAAGGATAAAAGAAATTCTGATTTTACCTTTACAGGATCTTCATCCATATTTTCCTCAGACAAGTCAAGGACATTGAGATAGGTTTGGGAATCTGGCGCAATATCAATCATTTCTCCTCCAAAAGCCCGGCCAATGACACTATATTCTGCTTCTGGATCCACGATGATAATTTCAGTATTTTCACCAGACTCCTTGATTTTGGTCGTGATAATTTCATGCTTGGTTGCCATCCCTTTCCCAGCTCCAGATATTCCTAAAATCAGACCAGACGGTGTATTTAATAGACTGCGATCAATGGTAATAATATTACTTGATATTTGATTGATACCGTAATATTTCCCACTACGGTCTTGTAAGTCTACTGAAGTCCATGGAGAGTTCACTGCTACATTAGATGTTAATAAACTCCGTGATACTCCCTCTAAAAAATCACAACCAAATGGCAGCAAACTATTAAAGGCTGCTTCTTGCATATATGGAAGTTTATCAATCATTAGGTCATTTGAGCCGGCCACTTGTTGAATCGTATCTAGAGCTTGTTTGAGTTCTTCTTCATCCTGACCAAAAACACCAATCAAAAAGACTGTTTGAAATAGTTTATCTCCTGTCTCGGTCATGGTTTTTAAGAGTTCTTCAGCTTCATCGATATTGCTTTCTAAAACATGGCCTACTTTTTCCAAATAGATACCTGTACGAGCTAGTTTTTGTTGTTCCCCAATCTTTTGGGATTCCATCAAGGTCTTCTTTGTTCGTAGTTTCTTCATGGCATCTGCCTTAGTCGAACTTTGAGCATGAAGGCTTACAATCAATTCCAAATCTCCTTGCATGAGGTCTCGGATAAACTGATCCCCTAATTCCATGCCGTAGTCTCTCACATAGACAATCTGTAATAAGCGGTCATTGATTTGTAGGTAATTCTTGTTTTTAAAATCCAAGAGATTAGGGGCTATGAAGTGACGAGTTGTCTGACCAGATCTCGTTAAATCACGGTAAGAAAAAGGAAGATGGTGTTCTCCTCTAAGCATATCCGCCAACAAGTTCACACGGTTTTCTCCAGCCAAGGATTCAAATCGAGCATCAATTTCTGAGAAACCACTCTTGAAATATTCTCCAATTTGAGACAAGGAGCGATAAGCTTGTTTGGGATTAGAATCCTTTCTACCAAAGCTAATCAGTTTCACAGCTGAAAAATTATTTTCACCACTGTCTAAATTCTGATTCATCATCCGATTCAATTCTTTACGATAGGTATCATATCCATCTTCTTTTTCCTCATACAAAACACTTTGTCTGAATTTTTCTAAATTCAATCTTTTATTAAAGATAGTCAATTGGAAGTTGGTTTGGTCATCTAAAGAGTTAATCAAATCAGAATACTTCTCAATGATTGCGCCCTTATCTTCTAAACCAACGGTCTGGTAATTGACATCACCAAGTAAATAGCTTTGTGAGAAATAATCTTCTTTTACCTGCATCAGACCATTTTGATATAGGGCTTGATAGGAAAGAGTATTAGCCGTAGAGGGTAACACTTCCTCTTTTTTCCCTTTAACTACTTCCTTTTTATTAGTCATTGAAGTTTTTTGCTTCTTTAATGTATTTGATTTTCTTTTCATGTTCAGGTCCTTTCTTTCCTGTAATTGTGCGTAGGGGAACCGTTAATTCAAAATGAAGACGGTATTTCAAATAATGTTCAAAATATAAATCATTGGGTTTATAGACTCCAAAAAGCATGAGGGGGATGGTAAAAGCAAACACAAAACCGTAAACAAACCAATCTCCAAATTGCCAGAAAAAGAGATTCAAGCCCAAAACAATAATTGTGACAATAAAGGCTGGTAAAACAAAGATGATTTGTCTTGTGGTGAAACCTAACCAAGCCCTGTGTTGGTATTTTGAAATGTCTTTAAAGACACGTGTATTCATGACTTTCCTTTCTAAAAAGGCTAAGAAGCATTCACTTCCTAGCCTTTATCTAATTACATACCTAAGATTGAGCGAGCCGTACGTTGAGAACCAACGAGGGCAATAATCAGTAAGATAGCTTGTACCAAACTACCAAACATAATCGCAAGTGATTGCAGGACTCCTGCACCATTTGAAACAGCTATTTTCCCAGCAGATTCAAACAAAGGAACAAGAGAAACAATCAGAAAAATGAGAACCCCTTGTACCGCATAGACCATAATATTTTTTAAATAGCCAATACCAATAGACTTCCACTCATCACTTAAAAATGTTGGAATCGTAAGAGGGGCAAATGGAATCATAAGATAGAGTTGAATAAATCGAATAGATACCAAAAGATTGTCCATGGCTGCACTTACTATCCGAACAAGCCAAATGAGGAGGGCGAAAAAGCCCACAATCATCCGGCCAATAAATCCTGACCCTTTTAATCCAGAGATGGTATCATACTTTGCCCCACCGTGTGCCACAATCGAGGCCACTTGTTCAATGGCATGACTCGCAATCCCGATGATGGCTTCTACAATGACGGTCGTGTTGGTAATTACAACTGCGACCATGATATAACTAATCAACATCGGGGCTAATGCTTCAAAGGTCATCGCTCCACCTGAGTTAGCAATTTTCTTTGCCATCTTCGAAAATTCTAAGATGAGAACAACTGATAAAATCGCAACTCCAATAGGCTGCATGACACTTTTAGTAATACTAGACATATAAGTCCATACTGTTGGATTATAGCTAGATAGGGATTTAATCAGATCTACCGTAGATTGTAAATCTACATTAAACCCTTCAAATAAATTTTCAGCTGATATTTTTTCAGATGCAAGGTAAACAAAGGGTGAGACTAAACTAAGATTCATGTCATTGTTTATCCTCCTAAATTGAAATCTGGGTTACAAAGGCTCCAGCAGCCCCGACCATAACACCACCGACAATTTCAAGAATGGCATTCCGAACACCTGGTCCACCATCTTTAATATTGGTTGCAAGATTGACAATCCCCACAACAACGAGAAAGGCACCAACTGCAATCAATCCCTTCTGTAACAAAGACATAGCTTGTGCAAACATAGCACTTGCGTCTACTCCATAAACAAAACCTTTAAAATGCGTAATCATCTATTTCCTCTTTTCTATTTTTATTTTAAACTAGATTCAAAGGTTAAATCACGAATTCTAAGGCCTTCAAGATGATTTTCTTGACTTTGATTCAAAGGATTGATTTGATAGTTCCACCACCGTTCATCGGTTTCTTGATTGGCTAGGTACTTCCAGTTTGGATGCTTGATGGAATTGTATTTTTTGCTTTTAAAGACTGGCATATTAGCAATTCGAACCAAGCATTCATGCCGTTTCATATTTCCGACTTCGTCAGTTGTCATTAAATCACGAGCAATCTTTTGATGAGAAAGGGATCCTGAACCTGTCTGGCCAAAGGAACGACTCGTATTTCGAACATCAATGGTTTGTTTACCGAGTAAGCCACTCATAAATTTAAAGGTATCTTCATCATTACCACCTAAATAGACTAAGCTATCACAGTTCCCCAAAATGGTTTTCCAAGCTTCTTTTTCTTTATAGAGTCCTTGAAGTTGGGCAATATTTTGTAGAATAGGAACGAGACTCATATTACGAGAACGAACTGTTGAGGTTTGTTCAGCAAAATCTGGGATTTCTCCTATATTTGCGAACTCATCTAAGTAGACTCTCACATGAAGAGGTAATTGCCCCTTAAAATCAATATCTGCTTGTCTTGTTAGAGTTTGAAATACGGTTGAAAAAAAGAGGGCTGAAAGAAAGCGAAAGGTACTATCGTTATCTGGGATAACTAAGTAAACCATTGATTTTTCCTGGCCCCATGTCTTCATATCAAGTGTATCTCTTTTGGTCAAATCCATGACACTTTGAATATTGAAGAGGGCAAATTTAGCAGTGGTTACAGCTATAACAGAATCCAGAGTCTTATCCTTATAATTTTGAAAATCTGCCCAATTTCGCATGGTAAAATTTTCAGTTCCATACTTTTTAGCATAATTTTCAAATAGAATTTCTAAGACACTTTTTTCTTGGTTTTCACCCTTAGATAAGTGTTTAATGAGTTTTGAGATTTCAGCAAAACTTGGATAACGCCCTCGTTTTTTTCGCTCTTCCACTTCTTTTTTTTGACGTTTCAACAAGTTTTGGTATTTCTTTTGACTTAAACGACTTTCTTCTATGAGTTGTTCTCTTGTTTTGGGTGGATTATAGAAATCGACCAAGTAGGAGGCTAAAGCTCGGACCAAAGTCATAGAAGCTTCATCCCAAAATGGATCACTACGGGATCCAGAGCCTTTGGTATTATTAAAATAAACCGTCAGCATGCGATTCAAATCATTTTCTGTCTCTATATAGCGAAAAGGATTGAAGCCATCTGAGTTCTTCATATTGACTAAATCTAGCACCTTTACTTGATAGCCATGTTCCAAAAAGAGTCTTCCTGTTTTCTCAGCTAAGTGATCTTTAGGATCCACGACAATATTTGAACTATTCATCTGAATCAGATTGGGTTTTACAAAGCGAAAGGTCTTCCCACTTCCTGAACCTCCGATCACCGCAATATTCTTATTTCTATCATATTGGGGTGGTTTTTTATCTAATAATGTCAAACGAACATCTTGTGCTAAAATCGTATCATGAGAAAATTCCTTACCGTAAAAGAGCTTCTTTTCTTTTAGAGTTCCAAAACGGGCGCTCCCGTATTCTACCCCTTCTCGGTATTGTTTTTTACCAGTCTCTAGATAGAGATAAACCAGCAACATCATCACAAAGCCTAGTAGAAAAAAAGCACTTGATTTTCCAGTAAAAGAAACATTCCATGGCGACTGAAGAACTTCATCTTGCCCCTCCATCAGAAGATGAGTCCATTTATCTAAGCTATTTCCAGTATAGGAATCATACAAAAGCGTCAAACGATGAAAAAGATAGCCTAGTAAGATGCCTAACAGTGAGAATAATAGGAATTTCTTTCCACTGTACATCATCTCACCATCTCTTTCTGTTTGACGGCCCCTTCTTGTCTAAAGGTAATTTGGGATTTAGCCTCATCAATTGCATCGTCTAATGACTTATCCATGGTAAAATCAGCTAATTTCTCCGGATCATTAACCATTTTTTCTAACAGATGGTCTAAATGATTGTCCAGAATCGAACGGTCTTTCGTGTAGAAATGTAGAGAATCCCCTTGCCAAGCGATGGCTAAAGGAATCTCTTCTTTTTCTAAAAAAGCTTTAAATTTCTCTATATCAATTGGTTTGTCTAAAAAATCTTTTTTCAGATTAATCGTATCAATCGAATAAGGAGATTGTAGCAATTCTTCTAATTTCTGCACCCCTATCTTATAGGCGGAATCCTGTGCTAAAGCCTGACGCCTAGACCATTCTAGAATCTTTAAGAGACTTTTGACAGTAAATAAAAGACTACGCTCTGCATATTGAACTGCCATTCGTTCCTGTTGTTCAGAGGACATCTGATGCCTCCTTCTTCACAAATAGCAGCTTTCCTTCTTTATAACGATAAGCTATCAATTTCTGACGTTGCTTAATCGACTTAACAACCTGCAGTAGATCTCTCGAATAAGGTTCTCGAAGAGTAACTTCTACTGCTTTCCCATTAACGATACCAACACGTTTAAATTCAATGTAGTCTTTTTTGAGATGTCCTAAGCCCATACCAAAAGGAAAGTGATGAATCAATTGGATGGTACAACCACCTTTATTTCCCATTTGTTTCAAATCATACAAGTTTACTACCTTCATGATTAACTCCTTTATCTAGTTTGTCGCATCGTTTAAGTCTGGTAACGATAAACTCCGTGTCTGTTAGAAAATTCTCACACACGTCTTGTGCCAGTTGCCCTTCACAGGGAAATACTCTCAGTCCCTACTTACACAGGCACGCTAATCAAGACGGAGTGGATTCAATTTTCAAAGAACAGGTAGCTTTATTATAGATAAGAGTAGTTGAAATTTTTATCACATTTTTTATTTTTCTGTAGAGCTAAATTCATACTAAACAAAGATTTTGAAATAAAAGACTAACATTGTTACATAACGTTAGCATTTCATTTCCCTAAAACAAACTAATTTGGTCTAAAAAAGCAGCAAACTATAAACTAGTAGGTTCCACACCAAATGTAGACCCATACTGCCCCATAAGTCCGATTTATAGCGTACCATCCCTAAAAACATCCCAAGTGAAACATATAAACACCAAGCTAGAATGGTTCCTGGATGATGTACTAAGGCAAATAAAACACTTGTCAACGCAACTCGAATATCTAATTTTCTCACCAAATCCCATATAATTTCTCGATACAGAAATTCTTCAACCATACTCGCATTGATTAAAAACAATAAAAATGAAAACCAAGGAACTTGATGTTGAAGGCCAATTAAGTTTGCTTGATTCGTGCTTCCTTGAGCATGAATCAGACTAAAACATAGGCTTATAATTAGTAGGCTAACGAATCCAATACCAAGCCATTTTATCCTAGATTTCATATTGACCTTGACCACTTGTTTTCGTTGGCCATATATCCATAAAAAAGAAATGAGTGATGCACCATAGAGAATCTGTAGTATAGTTAACTCACCGATACAAAGAAATTTCAGTAAGTATAGAGATACCAATAGGACATTTACTTGTTGGAATATATAAACTGGAATTATTCTTTTCATAGTTACCTCCGAAATAAATCTTCATAATCTAAATCTAATACCTGCACAATCCTTTCTACCCATGGACTTTGAGGCATTCGTTGTTCCATCTTATAGTGGCGAATCTTTTGATACAAACGATTCAATTCACTTGGATAGTGAAACTCTCCCGCAAACATTTTTCTGGTTAACTCAATCCAGCTGATATTTCTTTCAGCCAATATAATGGACAAGTTCTCCCAAAATCGTTCAGCCATATTGCTTCTCCTTTAGTTAGATAAATAATGTGTTTGTGCCATGTAAATCAATTGTTTCGTATCTCTTGGCAATAAAGCTCTAGCCTCCTCTAGATTCAGATTTGGATAAACTCTTTTATTTGAAACCGCAAGAGGAAGTCTGATGGTTAGTTCAGGATTTTTTAATATCATTTCAATGAAATCCGTTAATCTTAAATTGTCACGGTTCTTAAATCGTAATAAATTTGGAGATAAAAACTCGAAACAATCTGAAGAATAGCTCATCAGCTCAATTAATTTATCCCTTGTCATTTCAGAAACTGAATGACAAGATACCTCAATGCCATAGTTTTGAAAGAAGTCTAAAAGAAGTTGATTTCTATGGTTATTTTTACTTAGATAGAGATCAATCATGGGAGACCTCCCAAAGATTCGGTTCCATTTGATATTCTGAGACGATTAAGGAATCTAATAGATCTGAGAAGTTAATTGATTTCTTGTCTTCATCATAGGCTTTTACAGTTACTTGGGTTGTAAGTATTCCCTCTTTTCCCTCGGCTCGATAGCCTTGCCCATATAAAACAAAAACAAGATTCTGATTATCATCTATAAAGGCATCAGCTCCGTTCTTTATATCCTGACTTTCAAGGAATTCCATAATGTTTTGAAGATAGGATTCGTAAAATAGGGGGTAGTTGTGTTTTTTATGGTAATCATCTAAAAATGTCACCTCAAACTCACATGGATAATTGGGCATCAAAAATATTTGTTCATCCAGCTGTCTGATTTCTGCATCATGTAATTCTGTTTCTAATTCATCACAATCTAGTATTGACTCTTTATTTAAAGCTTTCATCTTTTTCCTCTACTTCTTTTAATTTCTTTGCGATTGCGGCAATCACAGGAACGGTTACACTATTACCAGCTTGTTTATAGAGCTGACTATTACTAGAGACTTTTCTAGCAGCTTCAAAAGCCCAATCAGGAAATCCCTGCAGTCTAAAACACTCTTTAGGGGTGATTCTTCGTATCCTCAAACGGTAAAATTGTCCATCTATCAAGACACCGGCTACATGATAAACTTGTTTATCTTCTCCTTCATAGCTAGCCACTACTACTTCCATTTGACCACTAGTTGTTAACGTATTCGCTATACCTTTTCCAACTCTACCACGACGATACCGAGAACTTGGTCTTTCCAAATTGATTGAATCTCCTATTTCTGCTTGAGCATATCCTTTTTTAGTTGCTTCCCGCACTTTTAAAAATTGGATTGGTTCTGGAATTAGTATTTTAGGAATTTTATCTCCACCTTGCATTGTAGTCAGTGTTGGAGATAAGCCCTCACTTCCATAGACACGACCTGTCTCCTTAAAGCTAGTTGGTAAATCTCCAACAACGACAATGCCATGACGATCCTGAGTATTTAAAGTAAACATTGGCTCTTGATTATCCTTGAAACGTCTACCACTTTGTCTTTTGTCTAATCTATCTGGTGTCATACAAGGAATCGCAACCTTAAATCCTTCTCCTTTTCCACGAACTAAAGTTGGCGCAAGACCTTCTGAATAATAGACTTTACCACTCATTCCACTTTTTGATGGATTCAAATTCCCTAATTTTTTTAAAATCTCAGAGTTAGTTGCTTGACCTTCTCGTCTGAAAGGAAATAAGAGTCTGGTACCTTTCTTTCTAGAATGTCCGATAATAAACACCCTCTCTCTGTTTTGGGGAACGCCAAAGTCTTTACTGTTAAGCACCTGCCACTCAACATCAAACCCCAACTCATCAAGTGTGGTAAGGATTGTTGTGAACGTCCGTCCCTTATCGTGATTGAGTAGGCCTTTAACATTTTCAAGAAAAAGAAAACGTGGTTGGATTTGTTTGGCCGCCCGAGCAATTTCAAAGAACAGAGTGCCTCTAGTATCTTCAAATCCCAATCGTCTTCCTGCGATTGAAAATGCTTGACAAGGGAATCCCCCACAGATGACATCGACTTTCCCTCTAAGTTTTTTAAATTCGTCATCTGAAACATCTCGTATGTCATGAAATTCTATTTCTCCTTCCGTTTGAAAAATGGACTTATAAGATTTCCTAGCAAATTTATCAATCTCACAAAACCCAATACACTCGTGTCCAACACTTTCCATTCCAAGTCGAAAACCACCGATACCTGAAAATAAATCAATAAATCTCATTTCTTTATCACCCCTTTCTTATCGACTATCATTGTCAGAACTGTCACTCCACTTGAAATGACAATGAGCATAACTAATATCCACTCGATTGGCGACATTTAACCACCTCCTTTTCTAACACGGTTGTTCCAAACGGAATACAAGCCATTAAACACAAATTCAGCCAGTACTTCCGCACGTCTAACAAAGTGAACATTGTCAAGAGCATACTGATAGATTCTTTCAAAATCAGTCATAGCTATATCACTTGCTGTTTCAGAAAAACCTTCTCGTCTAAATTGATCTTGTACCAATCCCCAAATATAATCTCGATCATATTTTGTGACCTTATCTACTTTTCTTCTCAAGATAGGTTGAGTATTCCTCTCTTCCTCATCCTCAATAAATAAAGAATCAGTCTCACTATATTTAGTCTCACTAACTTCAGTCTCACTAACTTCAGTCTCACTAGGGGCTGAATGTGAGACGGGGGACGTTTCATTTTCAACCTGCCCTAGTCTTTTTTTAACACTAGGCCTGTTTGAATTACCTACTGGGGTAGAAGACAACTCCCCTAAATAAATCTTATTAGCTAGTCTTCCTTTCTCACTTGAAGACTGTTGAACTTCATCAATTAAGTCATATTCTTTAAGAATTTTTTTTATGGACAGTAATTTTGACTTCGAACAACCTAACAGCCTCATCAGTTTAGAATTAGAAAATACTAAATAGACTGCTCCTTCTTCATCTATCCAACCACGACTGAGAGATAATTCTAAACGATCTTTTAAAATAGAATAAGCCACCTTTACTTCTAATTTCATATTCATATATTTCTCATCCTCAAAAAGAATTTTAGGTAATTTATAATACCGTTCTGAAGTTTGGTATTGATTTGCGGTAATTCGTTTCATAGCGCTCCTCCAAGTTCTTTGAGTATTAAATCTCCACTTGATTCCAATCGAACCAAGCCACTTTTTTCCAATTCAGCCATAAGAGAGATGGCTTCAATAATATCAATTCCCATTTCACGTACTAAAAATGAAATGACAATATAGCGTGATGATTGTAATTCTTTTGTCATTTTCCCTCCTGAAAATAAAAAAAGGAGAACAATATTCAATTGTTCTCTCTTTAGATAAATATTTATTGTTGTATTCATTTTTCCGATGCGCAAACGACATCTACAAATACATATACATCTATGTGCCTTTTTAGGACTTTTTTGACCTCAAAATTGCCTTTATCTACAAAGACAAAATGCTTGTAAAACAGCTTAAAATCAAGGATTTTCACCCTTTTTTTCGTTGTAGCAACACTACACACTCCACGTGATGCGTCTGCGGAAATAGATCCACCGGCTGGACTTTCTTCAACTCATATCCCAATTCTCGGTAGAGTTTGATATCACGCGCCATGGTTGCGACATTGCATGAGATATAGGCGATGCGGTCTGCTCCTGTTTGGGTACTAGCTTTGATAAAGCTTTCTGTGAGTCCTTTTCTTGGTGGGTCTACTAATATAACACTTGGTTGAATACCGTCTTTGAGCCAATTCTTCATGGCATTTTCAGCTGTATCACAGACATAGTAGGCGTTTGCAATATTGTTCAATTGAGCATTCTTCTTACTATTCTCAACTGCTTCTGGAATCACTTCAACACCATAGACTTCCTTGATGTGTTTCGCAACAGAAAGGCCAATCGTCCCGATACCAGAATAGGCATCAATGACCACATCATCTTCTTTTAACTCCGCAAAGTCAATGGCTGTTTGATAAAGTTTCTCAGCCATTTCAGTATTGACTTGGTAAAAAGCGGGTCCAGCGATTTGGTAATCATTTCCCAACATCTGGTCAGTAATAAAGTCTTGTCCGTAAAGCGTACGCCACACCTTACCAAAAATAGCATTGGTATTCTGGTCGTTGGTATTTTGCATGACAGAGACAATCTCCGGGAATTGCTTGATTAGTTGTTCAATCAATTGATCAACACGAAAAACTTTCGGACGAGTTGTTACCAAAATAACCATGATTTGTCCTGAATAGTGTCCACGACGCACTACAAGGTTCCGAATCAAGCCTGATTGTTCCTTTTCATCATAAGGTTTCAAATCATAACGGCGGAGCAAGTCGCGTAGGGCTACTACTACCTCGTCAATCACAGGATCTTGGATAAAGAAATCTTCCAAAGGCATGAGGTCATGCGAATTCTTACGGAAAAATCCTGTTTCTAAGCTACCATTTACTCGACGAACAGGCACCTGTGCCTTGTTGCGGTACTTGACTGGATTTTCCATACCCAAAGTTTCAGCAACATCTACATCTGCAATTCCACCAATCTTGTAGAGACTGTCTTTGACCTGCTTGGTTTTAAACTTGAGCTGCTCTGGATAGGCAAGATGCCCCAAGTCAGCGATTCCTGAACGCAGGTAAGCCAAATCTAGATCTTGGTTACGGTGTGGTGACTGGATAAGGTATTCTTCAACCTTCCCAAAGCCAATCTTTTTATTAACTTTGAGGACACGCATGAGAATTTTTTCACTCGGTAAAGCATTTTCTACAAAAAATACCAAACCATCCACCTTGGCAACTCCTGCACCTTCATGGGTCAAATCAACAATTTCAACTTCTACAATATCATTTTTCTTTAACATTCTCTTCTCTTTCTATTGGCCGACAAAAAAGACGGCAACGTTACGGTTACCATCTATTATACCATGAAATTTCTTAAGAACCAAAACTCTTAAAGAAGTTAACAATGGCTTGCCAGAGAGAGCTTAAGAAGTTCCCACCGTCCTCTAGTGCCTTATCCGCATCAAAGTTAAGGTTGATATTTTTAAAACTGTCGCCAGCTTGTGAAACGATGCTTTGTTTAAGGTCATTTAAGGTTTTAGTGAAGTCTGCATTGCTGAGGATATCACTCTTTGAAAGATTCAAAGCAAAATTGATGATGATATTAATCTGGTTTCCTGTTATAACCTGATCAAGTTTGTAATTTTTCAAGGTATCTTCAACGATTTTGCGGACATCTTCTTCTGTCAGATTTCCCTTACTTTCTTTAGCTTTGGCAATTCCTGACTTGATATCAGCTAGGGCAACGTTTAATTTATTAGCATCAAAGCCTGACTTGTCCTTGTTTTCAGCATTGATATCTGACAAAGCCTTCAGCTCTTCTTGAGCCAAATCTTTATTAGCTTGTGTCACCTTGGCTCCATTAGCTTCTAGCGAATAGTAAATCCCCGCTAAAGCACTATCACCTGTAACTGGAATAGGCGCTGCTACAGTGATTTTAGCATGTTCCACACCCAAGGTTACTGCTGCATTTCGGTACATATCCTGAGTTACCTTAGTGATGTTTTCTGGTGTTTCAATTTTGACCTCAAGTGGTGACTTGTCACCTAGTTTTTGAATCTTGGCTGATGAATACAGTTGTAAGCTAGAGTCATTGGCCACATTCATGATTTTAGAATAGACATCAGGTGTCATGGTCTTGAGTTCTTTGGTATCCGATGAGGCATTGTAGCCCAGTTTTTTAAGTGTTTGATTTTTTTGGTCTTCAGATAGGGAAGAACCTAGGACATATTCAGGTTGAACATAGGTTTCATCAATGACTTTTTGAACATCTGTTGCTGCATGGGCGCTATTCATAGCTGTTACTGCCCACAAGACCGCAGCACTGGTCAGAAAGAGTTTCTTTCTCATAGGGAATTTCCTCCTTTACCTTTCTAGAGTAATATATCTATCTTAAAGAAAACTTATAGCAAAAACACCTGGTCTAGCCAGATGTTGAAAAGAGAGTGAAACATTTGATGATGTATAGGTTGAGTTGCACCTGTCTAGAATAGTAATAGTTTCCTCCATTTACATAGAGCTCTGCACCGTGAAAAATGGAAATGGGATGAATATAACTATAAGTCTTTCCAGTGGTATTACCAAGCAAAGGGGCAACAATCTCACGAGAGTACTGTTTGGCCAGAGCAAGAGTATTTTCCTTGCCATTTTGGGCGATATAATCGATATAGGCAGGTCCAAAATTATAGGCTTGAACAGCTGTCCAGACATCAACGTCCTTCTTCTGAGCCAGATAAAGATTGTCTGTCAGAGTTTGCACACCTTGTCGAATGCTAGAGGCATTATCATTGATGGTGTTGGTGGAGCCACTTGCAGACTCACTAGACTGCATAACATCGCCTTCTTTTCCTTTTGTTTCAGTATAAATCATAGCGAGCACAAGCTCTTCGTTTGCTGGGGTGTCTTTTTCACTCAAGATTTCGCGCACCATAGGTTGATAGGTCATGACTTGCTTGACATCTTGGTGAACACGGTAAGCTTTATAGCCAGCAAAAAGGAAGACTGCTAGTACAAGCACTCTTCGAATTCGTTTAAACATTATTTACTTTGGATATCCTCGATATTTTTGATTAAGATAGAGTAGGTTCCATTGTCGTTTTGGATAAACTCAACAGACTCAGCATCTTGATAGACGTTATTGGGAACGATGAGCTCAATTCCATTTGACAAGGAGAGTTTTTGGTTTTCAAATTTCTTTAATTGGCGACTGGCATCAATTTCATCAAATTGAACAGGCTCAGGTACAGCTTCCTTGACTTGATCGATAAAGCTCAAACGTGCAGTCAGATTGTTGTCAAAAAGGTCATTTGCCAGTTTCTCAGGTGACAATTCATTGCTTTCTTCTAGGTTGTTGAAAATCGCTGATTTGACCTTGGATTGAAATTGAAAATCATCTGTATTAAAGGTTTCAGCAATTCTCTGGGCTGTTTTTTCCAGTTCCTTGATAGATTTCTTGGGTGAAATCTTAGGAGCGACAGCTAGGAGATTTTCTGAAAAATAGTTCAAAAAAGTCCCATTGTACTTGATTCGTTTTTCAATCAGGTGATACTTGCGACTTTGAAGATTGACCACCAAGGCCTCATCTGCACCCGTCCCAAATCCAGGCAAGTTATTCTGAGTCAGCTTGATGGGATTATCAACTTCTCCTCCAAGGTGAGTCAGGGTCTCACGCAGGGCAATTCGTAAGAAAGCGAAATGTTCCACTCCTTCTTTAGAAAATTGCACAAAAATCAAGTCATTAGTTTTGAGATTTTCTGAAATGCTGAACTCCTCTTTCCAGAGATTAGCCAGTGTTACTGATGTCTCCAACAAATCGTCTGTGATGTGATTGAAGAAGGGATTTTCTTCTTCGAAAATCCCAGTCTTGGCTTCATCTGAATACACACGTTCAATTTTTTTTCGCAGGTATTCTTCAATTTTTGGAGTGATATTGAGAAACTTATCCGCTAGAAACAGCTCGGTATCATCTGGGCTAAACTGATGGATAATAGCTTTCTTAATATAAATGTCCATAAAAATATTAGTCCTCGTATAATGGGAAGGCATCTGTCAATTCTTTAACTGCACTTCTCACTTCTTCTAAGACAGCCTCATTTTCTGCATTCTTAAGGGTTTTAATGATCAGTTCAGCCACTTTACGACTTTCTTCTTCACCAAATCCACGCGCAGTAATGGCTGCTGCTCCGATCCGAATCCCACTTGTCTTGAATGGTGACAAGGTTTCGTAAGGAATTGAGTTTTTATTTAGAGTAATATTGACTTCATCCAGCAAGTTTTGAGCAACTTTTCCGTTTTCTACAACCTTAGTCACGTCCACTAGGAAGAGGTGGTTTTCAGTCCCTCCAGAAATGATACGGAAATCAGGGTCTTGCAAGAAGATATCTGCCATAGCCTTGCTGTTCTTGATAACATTGGCAGCATATTCCTTGAAGGCTGGATCCAAAACTTCTTTGAAAGAAACAGCTTTAGCTGCCACAACATGCTCCAAAGGACCACCCTGAATACCAGGGAAAATTGCTGAATTGATTTTCTTAGCTAAGTCTTCATCATTGGTCAAAATCAAACCACCACGAGGTCCACGAAGAGTTTTGTGGGTCGTTGTTGTAGTGATATGAGCGTATGGCACTGGACTTGGGTGAAGACCAGCTGCAACCAAACCAGCGATATGAGCCATATCTACCATAAGCTTAGCCCCAACAGCATCCGCGATTTCACGGAATTTTGAGAAGTCGATAATTTGAGAATAGGCTGACGCACCAGCTACAATCAGTTTTGGTTTTACTTCTTGTGCTTGCTTCAAGATAGCATCAAAGTTCAAGAGTTCTGTTTCAGGATCCACGCTATAAGAAACAAAGTTGTAGGTTTGACCAGAGAAGCTGACAGGAGCTCCGTGGGTCAAGTGTCCACCTGCTGCCAAATCCATCCCCATAACGGTATCACCTGGCTCAATCAAGGCCATGTAAGCCGCACAGTTAGCTTGGCTTCCTGAGTGTGGTTGGACATTGGCAAATTTAGCACCGAAAATTTCTTTCGCGCGTTCAATAGCAAGAGTCTCTACAACATCCACCACGCCAGTTCCACCATAATAACGGCGACCTGGGTAGCCTTCGGCATATTTATTCGTCAAGATAGACCCTTGAGCTGCCATAACAGCCTTGGAAACTACGTTTTCCGAAGCAATCAACTCGATATTGTTTTGTTGGCGTTCTTCTTCTTTGGCAATAGCATTCCAGAGATCAGCATCATATGCTTTAAAATCATCTTTGTCAAAAATCATAGGTCTTCTCCTTTATAGTGTGACAGGTCATTTAGTTTAAGAAAATAAACTAAATGATGCGAATAAACCGTTTCTGCACTTTATCACAAGTATAACCAACTTTTTCATAAAATGCATGAGCACCCAGACGGTGATCAGCAGAGTTTAAGCGGATAAACTCATAACCACGTCTTTTTGCTTCTTCTTCCAACCCTTGCAGTAAGCATTTACCGATACCTTGACCTTGCGCTTGAGGTGAAACTGCTAAGGCTAAGACATTAAATCCTGCTTTGGAATAGAGTGATTCGTATACTTCAGCATGGACATAACCAAGCAAAACATGACTAGCTTCATCCTCATAGCCAAGTAGGAAATGATGGGAATCCTGAAATAGTCTAGCTAATTGGCTAGCCGTGTCCTCTGGACTAAAAGAATAACCCAACGCCTCTTGGTTGATGTCACAGATAGCTTTCACATCTGTTTCTTGCAAATCTCTTAGCATCTCATTCCTCCTCAAAAGAAATCTCTGGCAACTGAGCAAGGATGTCTTCTCGCTTAATGGCCCCTTGGCGTAAGATTTTCACCTTGTCTCCAGACAAGTCCAAAATAGTTGAATCCTGTCCAGTTAGAAAAGCATCGTCTTCCAGCCCCAGAACCTCTTGGTCAAAATCCTCTAGAATCTGACTAAAGGTCACTCCACTCGCCTGACCTGAGATATTAGCAGACGGGCCAATCAAGGGACCTGTCACTCGAATTAAATCCAGTGTGGTAGGGTGACTGGGCATCCGAAATCCAACAGTTTCAAGACCAGAATTGACCCAGTAGGGAACTCTATCATTGGCTTCGAGAATAATGGTCAAGGGACCTGGCAAAAAGATCTCGACAAGTTTTTGTAGATAAGTTGGCTGATGCTTAGAAAAGTACAAGATGTCCTCTAGAGAGGCAACATTGAGATTGAGTGCCTTGTCTCTAGGACGACGTTTGAGTTGGTAAACATGGTCCACTGCTTTTTCGTCTAGAGCCTTGGCAAAAAGACCATAAACAGTCTCTGTAGGCAGAACAACAGCCCCACCCTTTTCCAATTCTTGTCTAATCCTGTCCATCATCAACTACAACCATCCTATCTTGACCAAATTGGTCTTTGAGTGTTCGAACTCTCTTTTCAGGAAGATGCTTCCTAAAAAGTTCAGGGACACTTTGACCTTGCTTGTATCCAATTTCAAGGTAAATCTTACCACCATCTTTGAGATAGTCTTTTGCATCTTCCGTAATTCTACGGTAAATAGCTAGGCCATCCTCATCTGCAAAGAGGGCTAGGTGAGGCTCTGAATGCAAAACATTCAAACCAACCTCTGACTCATCTTCACGAGAGATATAGGGTGGATTGGAAACAATTATATCATATTTTTCAGAAATTTCTGTAAAACAGTCAGATTTTTTTAAAAATATTTGAAGATTTTGATTTTTAGCATTCTCGGAGGCAAGGTCAAGCGCCTCTTGAGAAATATCTGCTGCTGTCACTGACCAATCGGGTCTATTTTTAGCGAGTGCAAGAGCTATGGCCCCACTTCCTGTTCCGATGTCCAGAACTTTGAGATTATCCTTCGGATTCTCAGCCAAAATGAGTTCTACCAACTCTTCTGTCTCTGGGCGAGGAATCAAGACCCGCTCATCAACTTTTAACTGCATTCCATAAAAATCTGCCTGTCCAATGATATACTGTGCCGGTTTATGAGCTGCTAACTGTTGGAAAATTCCTTTTACAAATACTTCTTCCTCTTCCGTCACTACCTGCTGAAGAGCAAAGACAAAGTCTGTAAAAGAGAGATTTTTCAGGCTACGATAGACAAAAGAGAGGCTTTCAGCTTCCTCTCCTTGTCTTATCAACTCTTCTTCAAAATCTGAAAATAATTGAGCTAATTTCATTATTTGTTTAATTCTTCTAATTTTTGCGTTTGGTCATAAAGAACCAAGGCATCCACAACTTCGTCCAATTTACCAGACAGAATGGTATCTAGTTTTTGGAGGGTCAAACCAATACGGTGGTCAGTCACACGGTTTTGTGGGAAGTTATAAGTACGAATCCGTTCTGAACGGTCCCCAGTACCGATTGTCGACTTACGCTCAGCGTCCTGTTCATCCTGAGCAATCTGAGCAAAGTGGTCAGCAACACGCGCACGGATGATTTTCATGGCTTTCTCACGGTTCTTCTGTTGAGTACGTTCTTCCTGCATCTCAACCTTGATATTGGTTGGCAAGTGAACGATACGAACGGCAGTAGCAACCTTATTGACGTTCTGTCCACCAGCACCAGAGGCGTGATAGATGTCGACACGAAGGTCTTTTGGATCGATATCGTATTCTACTTCTTCGACTTCAGGCATGACAAGAACTGTGGCAGTTGATGTATGGACACGACCTTGGCTTTCTGTCACAGGGACACGTTGAACACGATGGGCACCAGACTCATACTTGAGTTTAGAGTAAACAGACTGACCTGAAACCATGGCAACCACTTCTTTGAAACCACCGACACCGTTCATAGAGGCTTCCATGATTTCAAAGCGCCAGCCTTGGGCTTCCGCATACTTTTGATACATGGTTAGCAAATCTCCAGCGAAAAGTGCTGCTTCGTCTCCACCAGCAGCGCCACGGATTTCAAGGATAATATTCTTGTCATCATTTGGATCTTTAGGAAGGAGCAAGATTTTGAGTTTTTCTTCGTATTCTTCTTTTTCAGCCTTGGCATCTTTGAGTTCTTGCTTGGCCATTTCTTCCAAATCCGCGTCTCCGCCTGATTCTTTAATCATCTCTTCAGCGTCAACGATGTTTTGAAGGACTTGTTTGTACTCACGGTAGGCTGTTACTGTATCACGAGTTGAAGCTTCTTCTTTTGAAAGCTCCATAAAACGTTTGGTGTCAGAGACCACATCCGGGTCACTCAGCAATTCTCCTAATTCTTCATAACGGTCTTCTACAGCTTGTAGTTGATCATAGATGTTCATTTTTCTTCATTCTCCTTATTGATTTCAGGGGCAAAATAATGTTTACGGCAAACTGAGATATAGGTTTCGTTACCACCAATCTGGATCTGTTCTCCATCGTAAACGGGCAGTCCATCCTGTGTTCGCAAAACCATAGTCGCCTTTTTCTTACAATACTGACAGATGGTCTTGATTTCGTCAATCTTGTCTGCTAAGAGCAAGAGATACTTGGAACCTTCGAACAGTTCATTTCGAAAATCATTTTTCAAACCAAAAGCTATGACAGGTATGTCTAACTCATCAACAACACGAGCTAGGTCATAAACATGATGACGTTTGAGAAACTGGGCTTCATCGACCAAAACACAGTAAGGCTTTTCTGGTAGGTCTCGGATATAGCCAAAGATATCTGTCGTCTCCTCAATCGCAAGAGCAGGGCGTTTCATACCGATTCGACTCGACACATAGCCAACACCGTCACGCGTATCCAGAGCCGAGGTCATAATCACAACACCTTTTCCTTGCTCCTCATAGTTATAGGCCACCTTGAGAATCTCAATCGTCTTACCAGAGTTCATGGTCCCATAACGATAATACAACTGTGCCATGTTTCTTGCTTCACGTCCATTTCTAAATTTTTGCTATATTCTAGTATATCATAATTTTCTTAAGCTTTAAACGGCAAAATGTGGTAAAATAGAAGAAATCAAAACTAGTGGAGGAAACTATTATGCCATTTGTACGCATTGATTTATTTGAAGGACGCACGCTCGAGCAAAAGAAAGCTCTTGCTAAGGAAGTAACGGAAGCTGTTGTCCGTAACACTGGAGCACCTCAATCTGCTGTCCATGTCATCATCAACGACATGCCAGAAGGAACTTACTTCCCTCAAGGTGAAATGCGCACCAAATAATCTAGCTTAAGCAGAATTGCTTAGGCTTTTTCAATCTCCAAGTAGCATCCATTGAAGAAATAGTTCAAATTTGTTACAATTTGAAAAGAGACTTGGAAAAATATCCAATAAAAGAGCTATTTATTAAAGGAAACATTATGATTACACGTGAATTTGATACCATCGTTGCTATCTCTACTCCACTAGGTGAAGGGGCTATTGGTATTGTCCGCCTGAGCGGAACAGAAAGTTTTGCTATTGCGCAAAAGATTTTTAAAGGAAAAGACTTGAGTAAGGTTGCTAGCCATACTCTTAACTACGGTCACATTGTTGACCCTCAGACAGGGAAGGTCATGGACGAGGTTATGGTTGGAGCCATGAAATCTCCAAAGACCTTCACTCGTGAGGATATTATCGAGATTAACACTCACGGTGGGATTGCGGTGACCAATGAGATTCTCCAGCTAGCTATCCGTGAAGGGGCTCGGTTGGCAGAACCTGGTGAATTTACCAAACGTGCCTTTCTAAACGGTCGTGTGGATTTGACACAGGCCGAGGCAGTGATGGATATCATCCGCGCCAAGACAGACAAGGCCATGAACATTGCAGTTAAACAATTAGATGGTTCCCTTTCTGACCTCATTAACAATACCCGTCAAGAAATCCTTAACACACTTGCCCAAGTTGAGGTTAATATCGACTATCCTGAATATGACGATGTTGAAGAAGCGACTACTGCTGTGGTCCAAGAAAAGACAATGGAGTTTGAGCAATTGCTAACCAATCTCCTTAGAACAGCCCGTCGTGGTAAAATCCTTCGTGAAGGAATTTCTACAGCAATCATCGGCCGTCCCAACGTTGGGAAATCAAGCCTTCTCAACAACCTCTTGCGTGAGGACAAGGCTATCGTTACAGATATTGCTGGTACTACTCGAGATGTCATCGAAGAATACGTCAACATCAACGGTGTCCCTCTCAAACTGATTGATACAGCTGGTATCCGTGAAACGGATGACATCGTGGAACAAATCGGTGTCGAGCGTTCGAAAAAAGCCCTCAAGGAAGCCGACTTGGTTCTACTGGTGCTAAATGCCAGTGAACCGCTGACAGCACAAGATCGCCAACTCTTAGAAATTAGCCAAGAAACCAACCGTATTATTCTACTCAATAAAACAGATCTGCCTGAAGCGATTGAAACTTCAGAACTTCCAGAAGATGTCATCCGTATTTCAGTTCTTAAAAACCAAAACATTGATAAGATTGAAGAACGCATTAATGACCTCTTCTTTGAAAATGCTGGTCTAGTCGAGCAAGATGCTACCTACTTGTCAAACGCCCGTCACATTTCCTTGATTGAGAAGGCCGTTGAAAGCCTACAAGCTGTTAATGAAGGTCTTGAACTAGGTATGCCAGTTGACTTGCTTCAAGTTGACTTGACTCGTACTTGGGAAATCCTCGGAGAAATCACTGGGGATGCTGCTCCTGATGAACTCATCACCCAACTCTTTAGCCAATTCTGCTTAGGAAAATAAGAAAAATCCATGATCCTTCATTCGGTCATGGATTTTATTGTCTTTATTAGTAATCTGGTCTTAAGACCCCTGTTACAGTTGCCTTAGTTGCTTCGTAGTCGCCATCTACGACAACCTTGATAATACGTTTGGCATCTTCTTCTGGTGCTGGAACAAGAGGTAGACGAGTTGGGCCAGCTTCAAATCCCATATAGTTAAGAACTGCCTTAACTGGAGCAGGACTTGGATAAGAGAAGAGGGCATTGACTTTAGGAATGAACTTACGTTGAATAGCTGCAGCTTTCTTCATATCGCTTTCTGAAATGGCAGTGAACATCTCGTGCATTTCATCCCCATTTGTATGGGATGCAACAGAAATAACCCCGTCAGCACCAAGGTTCATGGCATGGAAAGCATCTCCATCCTCACCTGTATAAATTAAGAATTCTTCAGGCTTGTGCTCAATCAAGTAAGCCATATTGGCCAAACTAGTACATTCTTTGACACCAATGATATTTGGATGGTCAGCCAAACGAAGCATAGTTTCTGGAGTTAATTCGACAACCACACGACCTGGAATATTATAGATAATAATTGGTAGGTCAGAAGCATCCGCAATGGCCTTAAAGTGCTGATACATTCCTTCTTGAGAAGGTTTGTTGTAGTAAGGTACAATAGCAAGCCCAGCAGCAAAACCGCCAAATTCCGCTACTTCTTTGACAAACTCAATAGAGTCACGCGTATCATTAGTACCTACACCCGCAATCAAAGGGACACGTCCATTGACAATCTTTTGTACAGCCGCAAAGAGTTCCAACTCCTCATCGTGGGTCAAGGTTGGACTCTCAGCAGTCGTTCCAGCTAGAAGAATGCCGTCTGTATGATGGGCCAATAAATGCTCAATCAGGGCTGGAATGGCATCAAAGTTAATGGAACCATCCTCGTGAAAGGGGGTAATAAAGGCTGTGATGATTTTACACTCTTTTAAATCTTGATAAGACATGAAAACACCTCTCTATTTCAAAGAAGGAGTTCATCTGAACTCCTAAACGATATGACTATTTTAACTCAAATTTCAATTCAGCTGTTGGACGAACCAAGCCACGTTCATGAAGAGTTTCTGCAATCTGAACTGAGTTCCAAGCAGCACCTTTGAGAAGGTTATCTGAAACAACCCACATGTGGATA
The DNA here is from genome assembly GCF_001074975.1 of Streptococcus pseudopneumoniae. Classification (GTDB taxonomy): domain Bacteria; phylum Bacillota; class Bacilli; order Lactobacillales; family Streptococcaceae; genus Streptococcus; species Streptococcus pseudopneumoniae_D. The sequence goes on from NZ_JUUO01000127.1 coordinate 60,648, forward strand.
CCTTTTTCTTCATCCAAGTCTTTACGGATGCGACCAACAAAGGTATCACGTGAACCCACTGCATTGATGGCTTGAGGATAAATTTGATGAGCAACATCATCTTCAAGGACAGCACCTGGGAAGGCTGCGATAGCTGCTTTCACTTCTTCGATTGGAGCCACTTCTTTTGTTTCGATGTAAACAGACTCAGAGTGAGCTGACAAGACTGGAATACGCACACATGTTGCAGATACTGCAATGCTATCATCTTCCATGATTTTCTTAGTTTCCTTAGTCATCTTCATCTCTTCGTAAGTGTAATCATTGTCAGTGAAGACATCAATTTGTGGAAGAGCATTGAAGGCGATAGGATAGTGTTTCTTGTCACCACCTGAAGGCAAGATTTCGGCATGCAAATCACGTGGGGTTACACCATCATTCAAGACTTCACGAAGTTCACGTTGTGTCTCAAGAATTGCTCCCATACCAGCACCTGAAACTGCTTGGTAAGTTGAAACAATGATACGGTCCAATCCCCATTTTTGGCGAACTGGCTCAAGAGCAACCATCATTTGAATTGTTGAACAGTTAGGGCAGGCAATGATACCGTTGTGGGCATCAAGTGCATGAGCATTGACTTCTGGAACAACCAAAGGAACATCTGGATTTTGACGGAAGTAAGATGTATTATCTACTACTACCGCTCCAGCTTTAACTGCGTATGGTGCATATTTAGCTGATGTAGAACCACCTGCTGAAAAGAGAGCAATATCAACTCCTTCAAAAGCTGTTTCAGTCGTTTCTTCAATCGTAATATCTTGATCTTTAAATTTCAAAGTCTTGCCTGCTGAACGTGCAGAAGCAAGTAAACGAATTTTATCGATTGGAAGTGTTGATTCTTCCAACATTTTTATCATCTGAGCTCCGACAGCACCTGTCGCGCCGACTACAGCAACTGTATATCCCATAAATAACCTCTTTCGGAATTTTCTAAAAATTTCTATAATAGATGTATTATACTACTTTTTCCATGAATTGCAAAGCTTTTTCATCATTTTTTGGAAAATAAAAATCCCCGGTCGCTAGACCAGGGACTAAGAGGCATCTTCATGTGATGAGCAGGTTCACACAACTCATCAAGGTCCGCTCCTGCGTTATGACCTCCTTATGCTCAATAGTAGTCCGAAGACTACCTATCGACTCATCGCACCTACTATTCTACTAAAGAGAATGACTTTTGTCAACAGACGAAACTCTTTATACTCTTCGAAAATCTCTTCAAACTTCGTCAGCGTCGCCTTACCGTATGTATGTGACTGACTTCGTCAGTCTTATCTACAACCTCAAAGCAGTGTTTTGAGCTGACTTCGTCAGTTCCATCTACAACCTCAAAAACATGTTTTGAGCTGACTTCGTCAGTCTTATCTACAACCTCAAAACAGTGTTTTGATCAACCTGCGGCTAGCTTCCTAGTTTGCTCTTTGATTTTCATTGAGTATTAGTTTTATTTACACAGATACATAAGAAATATCTTTGAAAAATTTGAGGCAGACATAACAAAAAACCTTGTAAATAAAGGTTTTTTCTGTCTATTTAATGCTAATTGCCGGGATTGAACCGGCGACCTCATCCTTACCATGGATGCGCTCTGCCAACTGAGCTAAATCAGCTTACTTAAAAAGTATACTACAGTTAGAAAATCTTGTCAAGTTTCCTAAGAAATTTTCCTAAAGAAAAAGCCAGGTAAGAGCTACCTAGCTTATCTTCTTCTATTTGCTTAAATCAATTCGACGACCAATTTTACCAATAATAATCGCTCCAATAATCAATGAGGCAAATTCACCAACTCCTGTTGTAAACCAAGTAAGGAAAAATGGTAATTCTGCTACAATATTTAACTCTGCAGCGATAGTAAACATGGAAATTGAAAAGAGGATTGAAAAAAAGAAATGATCTTTTCGAATTAATCCATTAAAGAGGTAATCTTTGCTGTATTTTGCAAAAAGCCAAACACCTAGACTGAGGAATACTAGGGTTGATCCACCACCAACAAAGACATCTAGCAGTCCGAAGCTAAAGAAATTAGCAATCATACAACCGATGGTAACTCCGATGATGTACTTAGGATTGTAAAAAGCCATAAAGTTCATCATTTCTGAAATACGGAACTGATAAGCACCATAGCTAATGGCATTTAGAGGTGGTGTGACAGTTAAAACGACATAGATAGCAGCAACGATTGCAATGTCTGCAACATCACGAATAGTTAATTTTTTCATCTTTTCTCCTTTAGCGGTTGCCCGCGTGTAATATGCTTGGTGAAAGAAGCTAAGCACCAAGGGTTGCTTTATTCAACCTTACCAGTATAGCACAATAGCCTGCTTTATGCTATACTTAAACCATGAAAATTCCTATTCAAAAATTTTTTAACAATGAAATCTTAGCCTATCTCTTCTTTGGCCTTGCAACAACTCTAGTTTCGATTCTCTCACGATTCGTCATTTATCAACTAGGTCATCAGGAACTCCTTGCTACTGGCCTAGCAAATATTATTGGTATCCTATTTGCCTTTAGCACAAATGATAGGATTGTATTTAAGCAAGCTAGGCAGAATTGGCCAAGACGTTTAGTGAAATTTTCTCTTTCCCGCCTTTCTACTTTTCTGTTAGATTTGCTCCTTACTTTTCTATTTGTAACCCAGTTTCCCCACATCATAGGTCAATTCGTAAATGAAAATCTTGACAAAATCAATGCAATCGAAACATTTCTTGCACAATTATTGATAATTATCCTTAATTATATTTTTAGTAAGGCTTTTATTTTTAAAAAATAAAATTTCTGAGCATATAGCTTGCAAGCTCTTCTCAATTAATATATAATGAAGAGTAAAAATTTTTGAAAGGTAAAATGAAAATGTTAAAAAATCTTAAAGCATTTTTGCTTCGTGGTAATGTTGTTGACCTTGCTGTCGGTGTGATCATTGCCTCTGCTTTTGGTGCAATCGTTACATCACTTGTTAACGATATCATCACTCCACTTATTTTGAATCCAGCCTTGGAAGCTGCGAAAGTACAAAACATCGCTGAGCTTGCTTGGAATGGTGTTACATATGGTAAATTCTTGAGTGCTGTTATCAACTTCCTAGTTATCGGTACTGTTCTCTTCTTCGTTATCAAAGGCATTGAAAAAGCTCAAAGCCTTACTAAGAAAGAAGAAGCAGCTGAAGAAGCTCCAGCTGCTCCAACTGAGTTGGAAGTACTTCAAGAAATCAAAGCTCTTCTTGAGAAAAAATAATCATTTAAAAGGATCTAGCACAAAGCTAAATCCTTTTTTCTTTACTCTTTCGGTAACTTGCCTGCTTTCTCAAGCATTTTCTTGATCAAATAAGGCATCTTAACATTTTCACGACCTTTTTTCTCAATCAATTTTTTCACAAATTCTGGCATTTGTAAATCTTCAGATTCAGCCAAAATGTTTTTAGTCTCATCTGAAGGAACTAACTCATCAAAGGTTTCTTCTTCTGGGAGAAATTCCTTAAACTCTTGATGTTCATTAGTTCTGACTGTATTAACCAAGGCATCAATCAAACGAGAATCCGTATTTGGCATTGGTGGTCGATGGTAGGTCACACCCAATTCCTGACACAAGTCATAACATTCCACATCATTATCAAACAAGACTTCAATATGCTCGCTAATGAAGCTGATAGGTACAAAAATATAATGGTCTGGATGTTCTGTCTGTTCTCTGAGATACTCCAAAACATCTGGTTTAATCCATGGAATACCGATATCACTCTCACTCTGCCAGGTATTGGTATATTGTTCTGAACTCAAGCCTAGTTTTTCAGCGACTAGCTTGCTATTTTCAAAAATTTGGTCGATATAGGGGTCACCAAAATCCAAGGCAAAAATGGGTACACTATGGGCTGAAAAGATGACTTTAAAGCTATCCTGCTTTACTTCTTCTTTTAAAATTTTACCAATTTCATCTGCCCAATAGTTTAAGAGCGCTTCTTCCTGATACCAGTCCTTAATGACCAAAAATTGAATTTGCTTGCTTTCTAAAAATTTCTCATAACCCATGACAGAGTAAAAAGAATAATGGGGCTCCAAAATCAGGCAAATACACTGTTCAATGCCGTCTGCTTCCATTTGACCAATCACATCTGGGATAAAAGGTCTAGAAAACTTATTAGCAAAATAAACACTATACTCATTCCCCAGTTTAGCTTCTACTAAGGCAACCTCTTCACGGGTAATTCTTTGCAGAGGCGTACCTCCAATAAGTACATAATTATCATAGAGTGTTTGAATCTCGTGGTCTTGAGGTCTCACTCCACGACGAATATTTGTGAAAAAATCAGCTACACCTTCAAATGTAATCTCTTCTGGCGAACCGAATGTCATCATTAAAATTGCTTTTTTCATAATCGCTTCCTTGTGATATTTTTATCAAGTTTATTTTATCATTTATCCATTAATAAGTAAACGCCAACATAGCGAATTTCCCTAACTTCTGTCTTTTGTTTTTCTCTCTTTTCTATGATACAATGGAAAAAATGAATTCAAAAGGAGTTTTTTATGACTTATCCCAATCTCTTGGATCGCTTCCTAACCTACGTTAAGGTCAACACGCGCTCTGATGAACACTCTACTACTACTCCAAGTACGCAGAGTCAGGTAGATTTTGCTACAAATGTCCTTATTCCTGAAATGAAACGTGTTGGATTACAAAATGTTTATTATCTACCAAATGGTTTTGCAATTGGGACCTTACCAGCAAATGATCCATCGTTAACACGAAAAATTGGCTTCATCTCCCATATGGATACTGCTGATTTTAATGCCGAAGGAGTCAATCCACAGGTAATTGAAAACTACGATGGTGGTGTGATTGAACTTGGAAATTCTGGTTTCAAACTCGATCCAGCTGACTTCAAGAGTCTTGAAAAATATCCAGGACAAACGCTCATCACAACCGACGGAACAACCTTGCTAGGTGCCGATGACAAGTCAGGAATTGCTGAGATTATGACAGCTATTGAATATCTGACTACCCATCCTGAAATCAAACACTGTGAGATTCGTGTTGGTTTTGGTCCAGATGAGGAAATCGGTGTTGGTGCTAATCAATTTGATGCAGATGATTTTGATGTGGACTTTGCCTACACAGTTGATGGTGGTCCATTAGGTGAGCTTCAGTACGAGACCTTCTCAGCAGCTGGGGCTGAATTGCATTTCCAAGGACGCAATGTCCACCCTGGTACTGCAAAGGGACAGATGGTAAATGCTCTGCAATTAGCAATTGATTTCCATAATCAACTCCCTGAAACTGACCGTCCTGAACTGACAGAGGATTACCAAGGTTTCTATCATCTTATGGATGTGACAGGTAGTGTCGAGGAGGCACGTGCAAGCTACATCATTCGTGATTTTGAAAAAGATGCCTTTGAAGCGCGTAAAGCAGCTATGCAGTCTATCGCTGATAAGATGAATCAAGAACTTGGTAGCGACCGTGTCACCCTAAACCTGACAGATCAGTACTACAATATGAAAGAAGTCATTGAAAAAGATATGACTCCAATTACCATTGCTAAAGCCGTTATGGAAGATTTAGGCATCACGCCTATTATTGAACCAATCCGCGGAGGGACAGACGGCTCTAAGATTTCCTTTATGGGAATCCCAACTCCGAATATCTTTGCGGGTGGAGAAAACATGCACGGACGTTTTGAATACGTCAGCCTTCAGACTATGGAACGTGCAGTTGATACCATCATTGGTATTGTAGCTTATAAATAATTGATAAAAAACCGAGCACATCCAACTACGGAAATGCTCGGTTTTAGTATTTTATACTCTTCGAAAATCTCTTCAAGCCACGTCAACGTCGCCTTGCCGTAGATATATGTAACTGACTTCGTCAGTCCTATCTACAACCTCAAAGCAATCCTTTGAGCAACCTGCGGCTAGTTTCCTAGTTTGCTCTTTGATTTTCATTGAGTATAAGAAGTGGCTTCTTTCCCTGCCCCTTTAGTTATCTCCCAATTTTCTCGTCTATTTGATTATATTACACTTGATACAAGGAAAACAATCTAAAACTAATTGTTACAACCTTCTTACATCCAATTCGAATAAACTATTTAGGGACATTTTACATTAACTAGTCTTTTTTTCTTTTGACCATTCCAATCATTCCTAAGAACATGCCCATAATTCCTACAGATGCCAAAGCAGAACCATCTTCACTTCCTGTTTTAGGTAGAACTTCTTGACGATTTGCAGGTGCTTGATAAGTCTTATCTTCTAACATAGCCGGAACTACATATGACTTCTCATCATTTTTATCTACGATGTCATTCATAGTTGTTTCAGAGGCAGTTACATCACTAGTAAATCCTGATTCTTGATGACTTGCAGCTTCTCCACTAGGAACTCCTTCCTCAACGTTTGAAACTCCATGAGTAACTCCTTCAGAACCAGTCATACTACCAGTAAACTCTGGTAAGTTGTGAATAGCTGCTTCAGAATCAGACACACCACCAGTAAACTCTGGGGCTTCATGGATTGCCGGATCTGTTTTACCTGATTCTTCTTTCTTAGTTCCGACCAACACAATTTCATCTTGCGCAACTTCAACAACTTCGCGAAGTTTTATAGTACGACTTCCATCTGATGCTACTTCAGTCAAGATACGTTCCTTGCCTGCACGACCTACCTGAGTCACTCGAGTTTCACCTTTTGGAAGATTTGAATCCTCTTGTTTAACTTTCTTGAAGTTAATTACTTCTTCTACTACTTCAAGACTTGGTTGACTAAAGCTCAATTCTTTAACGCCTGCAGCTGGCTCAGATGTTCCTTCATAAGTACCAACTTCGATGACACGATCTTGTGCTTCTTCACGTTCAACCTTAACTGTCTTACGTGTATCTCCATCTACTTCTACATAAGTCGTTACTTGACCTGCTTTACCATCTGAAACAACTTGTTCCTTACCTTTAGCTAGGAAGGAATTCTCACGACGAACAGTATTAAAGGCGATTGGTTCTGTAGTTACTTCAAGACTTGGTTGCGTTTGAACTAAGACCTTATCTCCTTCAGCTGGAACTGTTGAATGTTTCACTTCCTCTTTCGGAGTCGCTTGAAGACTGTTGATAGATGCCAAAGCTGCTTGCAAGGCCTTATCTACTGCATCCTGAGTCTTAGCTTCTTGGATAGCAGTAAGAGCTTGTTCAGCTAACTCAACTAATTTCTTCTTAGCTTCCTTATCGTCTCCAAGTTCTTTAGTCTTTCTTTCAATCGCTTCTGTCAGACTTGCCATAGCCTTGTCGTAGTTTGGCTCCTCTGGCTGAGATGGAGTTTCTTCGACACCATAGTTTTCTTCCTTATCAAGAATAGCTTGCAAGGCTGTGGCTGTTTTCAGAATTTCTTGAGCACTGGCTGGACTTGCTGAAAGTTGTTCTGATAATTTGTCCAAGTTTGACTTGAAGGCTTGACGCGCCTCTGGAGTGTTCTTTAAGCTTGTTTGATCAAATTTAGCTAACTCATCCTTCCAGTTCTTCATAGCTTGAACTAATTCTTCTTTGGTATAAAGAGCGCTATCTTCTCCACGAGTGATGAACTTATCAACTTGAATACCAATATTTCTAGAGGCATCATTTCGTTTTGGATCCAATTGCAAGGTTACAGCGTGCCAACCTTCTTCGAGCCCAGTCAAACGAACAATAGTCTGATCGCCTTGGCGTGTAGCTGCTGTACCACTGAAGTACTTCTTGCCATTGACATCAGTGGCATTTCCTTGACCATCTTGATACTCAAGTTCTTTACCATCTAGAGTAACCTTGTAGATACCATGTCCAAGATCAACAAAACCTTTGATTTCAAGACCTGTTCCGTAGAAGTAGGCTGTTACGCTAGCATTTTTCTTCTGTTCTTCATTCAAACGACCAAATGATGCCCAAGATTCAGTGTTTTGGTATTTACCTGCTGAATTGGTTTCATGATGCCAACCTGGGCTATAATCAAGTTGACTGGCCTGGTCATCATGACTGAATTGATCTTTTTGAAGCAATTCAGCTTTCATCACTCGAACAGTTGCTTCTGAATCAAATCCAAGCAAGGCATTATCTGATGCGCTTGTCATTTTTACTTTAAAGTCAAAGATAGAGTCAGCTTGTTCCGTAAAGTCAATTGTTGGAATTGTTAAAGTCTTTTCTGTTTCACCATCTTGGAAGGTCAAATCAGCTGTTGTATCCTTATAAACCTTACCATGAACCCCTGTTCCTGGCTCAGTCACGACATGAACTGTCGCAGCTCCCTTGCTACCACCAACACGTTTGATAGTCACAGTAACCGGTTGACCTTTTTGAACTTCATAGGTGGTTTCTTTCAACTCAAACATACCTTTACCAGCATTGTTGAGCGTGTAGATACCTTCAGTTGCAATCGCCTTGCCAGTTTTGTTGACGAGTTTGATGGTATGTTCACCTGGAGCCAAGTCATCTGTTTCATAAACCATCTGGCTACGTTTACGAGCTGCATTATTGGTTTGTACGTCCGCAACCTTCTGACCATCCACGTAAACTGACATTTCACCGTGGTTGGGATCCACTGTAGATACTACATAAGCCTTAGTTCCGTTGAAACGGTAGGTTACACTTGCATCCTTTTTATTGGTCCACATGGATGTACCACGAATACCTTCAGATTCATCATACCAAGTTGTATTAGATTTATCAGCAGTTGTATTTGAATGGTAATCCAAGCCAAGAGGGTAACCATCTGTCTTTTCGATACTGCTTGGCGTCTTATAAACAGAGAAGTTTGTCAAAATAGGGGTTGCTTGTGAATTCGTGATAGTCACACGAATCTTTTGAGTTTCTACAGGTTGACCTTGGACAAGACGACGATAACCAACAGTCGAACCCTCTCCATATGGAACCCAGCGACCATTAAGCTCAACTTCAACCTTAAATCCTGAAATACGTTGACCTTTAGCGATATCCTCTTTGAGTTCGACCACGTCAAAGCGTCTCTTTTGACCAAGATCGACAGTAAATTCACCTGTTTTCGCATCATTTGATAATGCCCAACTAGTATCATCCTTACCATCTGTTAGGTTACCTGCTTGATACAAATGATTCTTACGAGTAGAGCTTGCCGTTACAGTTGCTCCCTTGGCAAAGTCAGTCGCATACATCTGATCCAAGGTTGTTCGAAATTCTTTCAAGCGAGCTACATCTGCATCTGCAAATTTACCTTCTTTGTTTGGTGGAATATTGAGTAGAAGTGGCGTTCCACGACCAACAGACTTGAAGTAGATATCCATCAAATCTTTGATTGATTTTGGTTGTTGATTATCATGGTAGAACCAACCTGAACGGATAGAAACGTCTGCTTCACCAACTGAGTACATATCACCATCTGGATCCCCGTGGTTGAGATAGTCATTTCGAACATCATCAGTGATTTTAGCTTTCTTGACCTTATGCCAAACTGGATCTCCGGCGATACCACGTTCATTACCAATCCAACGGACGCTTGTCGGTTGTGCTGAGAAGATAGCGATATCTCCTTCAGCTTCCTTGATGTACTTGAACCATTCGTCAAAGGTGTAGGTTACTTTTTGAGCTCCACTACCACGCGCACCGTCCATCCATACTTCGATGAATTTACCTTTGTTTCCGTATTTAGGATTTCCAAGGATTTCCTTGAGTTGATTGAGATAGTATTCGTTATACTCTTTTTCAGTTGAAACATGATATTTAGGATTATTAGCATCCCATGGTGATAGGTAAACCCCCATATTCATATCATACTTAGTCGCTGATTTAGAGATTTCTTCGAGAAGGTCTCCCTTACCATCTTTCCATGGACTAGAAGCTACCGTGTGGTCTGTGTATTTAGATGGGTAAATTACAAATCCATCGTGGTGTTTAACAACCATAATGGTTCGTTTGAATCCTGCATCCTTCAAAGTCTTAATCCACTGGTCTGTATCAAGATTAGTTGGATTAAAGTTTTGAGGATTTTCTCTACCATTCCCCCACTCAGAGTTGGTATAAGTATTCATACCATAGTGGATAAAGGCCGCCAATTCTTCCTTGTGGTAGTCCAATTGGGCCTTACTTGGCAGTGGTCCGTAAGCAGCAATTTCTGTTTCTTCATCTTTTGGATCAACTACCGGAGTGACTGGTGTTACTGGTTTTGGATCTTCAATTTTTTCGTATTCAAAAATAACTTGATTCACTCCTTTTTGCTGGATAGTTGCTTCCAAGCTTTCATTCACTGCACGGTAGCCAGTGATTTCTTTAGCTTGGAATCTATGAACAAAGGAAACATCGTATTCCTTACCTTTATTATTGTCCACAGTTGTAGCTGCTAATTCTTGGTCTGTACCTTTCAAGCGGTAATGAAGGTCGAAGTAACCTTTAAACTCCATATGAATGGTCGCATTTTGAAGTTTTTTAAGTTTGTCGAGTTCCTCTTTCATGTCAATTCTTTGACCATTTGAAGAATTCGTTTCAACATCCTCTTTCTCAATAACAGTATTGACGTTTTCTAACTCTCTTGCATAAAAATCACGAGGAATACTTCCAACCTCTTCCTCACCTTTAGTCTCTGTGGATGGAGTTTCAGTTGCACTGTCTGTTTCTATCGTTTTTTCAGACCCTGGATTTGCTTTCAACTCTTCACGGTTTACTTCTGTTCCCTTATCCGATGCAGTTGCCAACTTGGAGGTAAGATCTTTATCAAGATTCGCCAAGTTTCCTGTCTCTACTTCCTTAGGCAATTCTGACAAAGATTGGCCCGCTGTTTCACCATTCGTTGATGGCACCTCTTGAGCCAAAGCAGGTGCAACACCAAAAACAACCGCTCCAATCACTACTGAAGTTGCCCCTACTGCAAATTTTCGAATTCCGTATCGTTATTTTCTATCAAAATGTCTCTGATTCATATTTTCCCTCTCATTTTCTAATTCGGTAAAGCGCTTTCTTTTTTGACTTAAATTTTTTAGCAACTAGGACTAGACAATTTCAAAAGAAACTAAACTATTTAATGTTAATGGAAATTTCCATTATTTTTAATTTAAACAATCTTGCATAGCGTACAGTTCAGCTTTTCAATACGTCATGAAAGACATTTTACTCCTTTCATGTTTCATCTTAACCTTATTATATAATAAATATTTTTAGTTTTAGACTTTACAACAGACAATAGATTCTACTTTCAAAAATAGTTAAAAATTCTAAATTATTTGAAACTAGTTTCAATCATAATCCAATCAAAACAGAGTCTGAATGACAACATCCAATACGAGTATAAAATCTAATAAACTTTTTCATGATAAAACGAGTCTGGGACAAAAAGATTTTGATTTTAGGAATTATTTATTATATAATATATTGAAATAGAATCTGAACAAATTGATTAAGGAATTTAAAGTAATTTCTATAAATATTTTAGAAGCGATAATGTGCAGTTCTAGATTCAATTTATTATATAGCAGATCGAATCTAGAACAGTACACTGTAACTGCTAAACTATTTCTAGAAATTAATTTTCCTTTCCTAATTGATTTGATCATATCTTATTTCAATCTGCTATAAATTGTTAAAATCTATAGATTAGATAAAAAAGCGAACAAAACAGAATTCTGAGTGTCAGATAACTTGTTTTGTTCGCTTCTTATATTTAATGTTAGACTTTTGTCCCAGACCCGTTTTCTAGTTAGAATTACGGATTATTTGGTATAATTTCTCTTTATTGATGAACTGCTTGAGCTGCTGTGATAAGAGTCAAATTGTAAACATCTTCTGCACTACATCCACGTGAAAGGTCATTAACTGGCTTATTCAAACCTTGTAAAACAGGTCCCACAGCTGAGAAACCACCGAGACGTTCTGCAATCTTGTAACCGATATTTCCAGCTTCGATACTTGGGAAGATGAATACAGTTGCTTCTCCAGCCACTTTACTTCCTGGCGCTTTTAAAGCTGCCGTTTCAGGGTGGAAGGCAGCGTCAAATTGCAATTCCCCATCTATTTCAAGATCTGGACGTAGTTCGTGCGCACGTTGTGTAGCAGCTACTACCTTATCAACGTTCTCACCAAAACCAGAACCTTTACTTGAATAACTCAACATAGCAACTTTTGGTTCTATACCAAACATTTTCGCAGTAATTGCTGAGTTAATCGCAATTTCAGCTAAGGCATCTGCATCAGGATTAATGTTGATGGCACAGTCTCCGAAAAGATAACGTTCTGAACCACGAGTCATTAGGAAGGCACCTGAAGTACGAGTCACATTTGGACGAGTTTTAATGATTTGAAGAGCAGGACGAACTGTTGCAGCAGTTGAGTGAAGTGCACCTGAAACCATACCGTCAACCAAGCCCATATATACTAGCATTACACCAAAGTAGTTAACGTCTTCACGTATGAGTCTAGTAGCTTCTTCTTCTGATATCTTACCATTTCGACGTTCCACGAGTGCAACAACCATTTCGTCAAACTGATCATAGTGGTCAGGATCGATGACTTCATAATCATCCATGATCCCTTCAATTTCAAGATAAATTTTAATTTTTTCAGGATTTCCAAGCAAAACAGGAATCACTTCTGTTTCTTTTACCAGGCGTTTCGTAGCTTGAAGAATACGAGGTTCTTTTCCTTCAGGTAGAACGATGCGGACATTTTTACCAACTAGGTTGGCTTTGAGACTTTCAAAAACTTCCATGAGTTTTCTCCTTTAAAATAATAAATTATACTCTAATATTTTTTATTGAGTATTAGTTGATAACTGAGTAATAAGGTTACTGAAATCATCCGGCAAGGGACTTTCTAACTGCAAGTCTTGCTCTAAAAATGGATGATAAAAGGATAGGTAATGGCAATGCAGGGCCTGACGTTGGATGCCATCGTCCAGACTACCTCCGTACAAATCATCTCCCAACAAAGGAAAACCAATATGAGAAAAATGGACTCGAATTTGGTGGGTTCGTCCAGTGTGCAGGCGAATGTCAACCAAGTGAATGTTCCCATAAGAAGCTACAATCTTGTAAGAAGTATGGGCATACTTTCCACCTTTAGCCACTCTTCTGGTAATAATGGAGTCTTCATCACGCGCAATCGGAGCAATAATTTCTCCCTCTTGCTCCAAGTGTCCATCACCTTTAACCAAAGCAAAGTAGCGTTTTTCAATGGATTTCTTCTGCAACTGCTTGTCTAATCGTGCATGGGCATATCCGTGTTTAGCAAAGAGCATCAAACCAGAAGTATCTCTATCAAGTCTAGTTACGATGTGAGCCTGCTGATTTTCATAGTTTTGCTTAACATAGTAACCCTTGATAAAATTGGCAATGGTGTTGGAATGATTAACACTAGGAATAGAAGCCACTCCATAGGGTTTATTCAAGACTAGAAAATGGTCATCCTCATAGAGAATATCCAGCGGGCGCTCGATAGCTTCTAGACTTTCAAAGCCTTCCTCAGCGGGAATATCGATAACAACTCGGTCTCCAATATCCAATAGATAGGTTGCATTTTGCGGTCGGTCATTGACCAGAATAGCGCCACCTCGAAACTTAATTTTAGCTAGCAGTCCCTTAGAAACCTCGTGCTTCTTTAAAAAGGTTTTCACCTTGACATGTTCATCTGCGATAAATTCAAACCTCATTCGTCCACCTCGCCAATAAAAGAATCCTTAACACGATTCCAGAAACTGGTGTGGCTCGGCGACGCGACAAAGTGAATCTTATGATGGTCGATTTGATACTCAATACGCTCAATATTTCGGAAAGAATAAACGCTATTGTCAATCGAAATGGTATGGTAATCATTTCTTGTAGGAATGAGTTCAATCTTATCCTTCTTAGGCACAATAATAGATGAACCGAGCGTACGATAGACACGATTGTTAAGACTGGCAATTTCCGTCAACTGAAGAGCTTCTATAGTAGGGTGTAAGACAGCTCCACCAAGCGACTTGTTATAGGCTGTACTACCAGTCGGTGTCGAAACTGTTAGTCCGTCTCCTCGAAAACGTTCAAAGGGGACACCATTAATTACAATATCCGCTACCATGGTTCGATCCGACCTTCGTATACTAGCTTCATTTAGTGCTCTGAAAATCTTCACTTCCCCATTTTCAAGAAAAACCTTCACATTTAGAACAGGGTAAGAGACTCTTGCTCCGGTATCTAGCTGCAAATTAGTCACTAGCTTGTCCAATTCAAAATCACGATAGTCCGTATAGAAGCCCAAATGTCCCGTATGAACACCGATAAAGCGTACCTTGTCAAGCTTATTTTCGTACTTATGGAAAGCCGACAAGAGCATGCCATCCCCACCAATGGAAACGACAATGTCCGGATTGGTATCATTGAGTATAAACTGATTTCTCTTCAAACGATCTCGCAATTCATACAAAACCCTTTGACTCTGCGGTTTTCTATTGGCTATCAGGTCAATTCGTTTACCTGTATTCTTCATCTGTATCGTCACTGTTTCCTACACCGTCATTTAATTTTCTACTCAAAGGATCAAAAAGTGCCTGGGCTTCTTGGATATCATCACGAATTTTGCCCATTTCTTCATCCAACTGATGGGCAATCTTGGCCGTGATTTCCAGTCGCTTCTTAATCTCCTCTGGGAAATCCCCTTGGTACTTGTAGTTGAGAGAATGTTCTATCGTTGCCCAGAAATTCATGGCCAAGGTACGAATTTGAATTTCCGCCAAGATAGTCTTGGCCCCATTAATGGTATCAACCGTATATTCTACTACCACATGATAGGAACGGTAGCCTGATGCTTTTCGATGAGTAATGTAATCTCGCTCCTGTATGATTCGCATATCCTGACGCTTGCGCAGAATAGCCACCACTTCTTGGACGTCATCTACAAACTGGACCATCACACGTAGACCAGCAATATCCTGCAAATCGTGTTCCAAGGTCGCATAAGTAATACCACGCCGAGCCATTTTTTCCTTAATGCTCTCAATTGGTTTGACTCGACCAGTCACAAACTCAATCGGAGAATGCTTATTTTGTTTACGATATTGCTTACGAATACCACGTAGTTTAATCTTTAACTCACCAACAGCTTGAATGTAAGGATCTAGAAATTCTTCCCATTCTAAGGTCATATATTCTCCCTTGTTCTCATATTATTCTTCGAAAATATCTTTGATTTTTTCTCCAGATTCATATACAATAAATACAATGCTTATTATACCATAAGTTAAAAACGTTTACAAATAGTTGTCATTGATTTTCAATAGTTGAGTTTTTACTTATTTTTCTTTAAAATCATTTTCGTTAATTGCTATCATTTTTTTAAATCGTATTCATCATCGTATTCATTTTCATACTCATATTTGCCCGTATAGTTGAGAAGGTTGCAATTTAATTCTAATAGTTTCCAAAAGGATCAGTGAGTAATTTCACTGTTTTTATTATTGACAAAACACCGTTTTTGACAATAATACTCTGCCATTTGCCTCCCTATTCTTCAAGAAAACGCTTTTTTTGAATAATAGGATTGTAATTTATGTTTCTAATCGTTCAAAATGCGTGTTTTTGCAAAATACAGACTCTAATTTTGTTGACATCAACAAAATTGGCAACCAAGCGCTTTATAAGGCTATTTGTTGATGCCAACAAGTCAATTCTAGACAAACAAAAAAACCGCAAGCCTGAGCCTGCGGTAGATAAACATTTTAGAAAAGTTTTCCTTTCATTTTATTTTTTGAAATTTTAAATAAAAAAGGAGCATTTA
Organism: Streptococcus pseudopneumoniae; assembly: GCF_001074975.1. Lineage (GTDB taxonomy): Bacteria > Bacillota > Bacilli > Lactobacillales > Streptococcaceae > Streptococcus > Streptococcus pseudopneumoniae_D. The sequence continues at coordinate 76,408 of NZ_JUUO01000127.1, forward strand.
AGCTCCTCCTTTGAAATAACGGACACTTGGCTGGTCGGTGTACCCAGCATCTCAGATACCTTTTTCAAGGTGCGGCAGGAACCTTTCTGCCCTCAAATGTCTTTCGTTAATGTTATTCTAGCACTATCTGCTTTTTTTGTCAAGTTTTCTCAATCTACCAGACTTAATACGACTTTGTAACTTGTAATCTTGTATACGATACATAGTCGGAACGTAAAAGAAATTACCACTTTTATGTAACTTGATAGCAACAAGGACATTATCATCAAATCTTTTTACATATTCAAAGCTAGTATCTTTCTCTCGTGGATTAACCCCAACGAAATCTGGATTACTTAGTATGAGTTCCAAGTCTTCAATATGATGAATCACATCATTATGATGGCGTTTCAACATATGACTTCTCAAACCTTCTTTGTTAACTTTGATGTCGCTCGCGTCAAGAACAATATCAAAAATTTCTTTTACTTCATCGGTAACCTGACCGATTTTTTCATGGTCCATAATTTCCTCCGTTATTCCATAACCATTATATCACATTTTATTTAGTCGTAATTAAGCCATCTGGCTCCACTGTGAACTCAGGTTTGTCTGCCATTGTTCCGTCTGGTTTGAGGTAGTACCAGCCTTGACCTGCTCTGACGAATTCATTAGATACCATGTTCCCGTCCTTGCTATCAAGATAGTACCAAGTGTCCTTGTATTTGACCCAACCTGTCTTCATGGCACCTTCTACATTGAAGTAGTACCACTTGTCAGCGATTTTCTTCCAACCTGTGGCCATTTCTCCTGATTTGTCAAACCAGTACCAATTGCCGTCTGTGTGCTTCTTCCAACGGTCTGCAAGCATGTAGCCTGAGCTGTCGAAGTAATACCAGGTTCCGTTGACCTTCTCAAACTTGTCTTTTGGATAAGATCCGTCTGAGTGTACATACCAGTAGCCTGTGTCGTTCTTCTGCCAGCCAGTCTCAACGCTCAAGCCGTTTTCAATATCCTGCTTGAATTGGCTACGGCTGATACCCCATTTAGCCAGATAGGGATAAGGGTCAACATGGTCTGAATGGTTGTCAGGTTGGTTATTGGTACAGTATTCGTGCGTTTTGATGCCTTCCAAGTCGTCTGTATCAAGCGTTTTTGGCAAACCTGCTTCATCTGCTAGATTGCGTAACAATTCGATATACAGACGGTAGTCTGTCATGAACTCTTCCTTAGTTGAATGGCTTTCAATCAGTTCAACTGCTGCATAGGTCTCAGCGTTCCAACCGCCCCCAACGTCCCAAGATCCGTTATTTACAGGGCCTACCTGCATAACTCTGCCATTACCGACAACGTGAGAAAAGAACCCAAGTTCAGGGTCCTTTCTGTAGTGGTAGTCTGCCTCGTTTTGAGCGGTTGAGTTGCGGTTTCCCGTAGAGTGCGCATGTACCTGTCTGTAAGGTTGCACACCAACCTGGGGCAATCCTGTACGTAGTCTGCTTGTATCGATATCCATTACTCTTGTCCTTTCCATGCGTCGTTCATCTGCTTCACGGCTGACTCCACAAAGGTATCCAAGTCCTTATCAGTCATGCTGATGTTATATTTGGTCAGCTCAGCACGAATTTTAGTGCGTGCTTGTTCCAACTTTTCTTCGCCTTTAAAACCAGTTTCAGAGGCGACTTGCTCAACTGCATTGACTGCGTTCTTAGCCAAGATTTCAACGATCTTGATGGTCTTTTCCCCGCCCTTTTGAACCAGGTAGTCTTTGACTGCTTTAACTGCCACCCCTGCCAAAATGACAAGGATGCTGACTGCTCCGTTTGTGATAATTTCTGTGATTTGTTGCATGTTATTCTCCTTTTTCGATTTCTTCCATGCGGTCGTTCATGCGGACCATTTCTTTTTGAATGTCTCCGACCGTGTGAGTGATTGTTGTTAATTCTGTAGTGGTCTTTTCTAGGTGAGTCATCAACCGTTCTTCTCGTCTGTTAGAGTCGGTCTTTGATTGCTCGTGCAAATCCATAATCTTCTTCTCTCGCTTGTCCGAAGTTTTGATTAGATATCGAATGATAATAAAGAAAAGCAAAATAAACAAAATCGCCCAAGCTACCTGACTATGAGCGATTTTTTCAGCTTCTTCAATCGGCGATGTTACACCTCCTTCAAATTAAATTTCAAGCCACGGAATTTGCTAGCAACTCCAGGGATGTTCTTAGCTGTAATTCGATAAAATCCGATATCGAGCACAGCTCCATCTGATAATGACTGTCCATTTGATGTCACAATCACGTTGTCTCCAAAATAGTGGACAATTGACGGACGTTCAATATAAACCGAGACCTCAAACATTGTCTTTGTTTGAGCGGAATTTAATTGACCTTCTAAATCAAAGTTATCTGTTCTATTAATCCACTTGACTTCTTTTTGTTCATCAGTCAAATAATCTGAATAATTCAAATCAGATGCCGCCTTGTTATTTTGATACCCAATTTTACTAACCCCTGAAACAAATACCGTTTGAGGAATCAACTGACTAGCTAAGAATTCTGCCCCTTTTTGATGGCCAAGATCTCCAAAGTGACACATATCAGGAATTAATTCCTTAGTCTTATATTCTGAATTATTCAAAATATTTTGTGTACCTGCATTATAATCAATAAATGGCAATCCCAATTCTGCAGCTAAATCCTTCTTGATGTTGTCGGCTATCGCATTAATCTTCGAACCAAATCGTTTGTAATTCTCAAATTCAGCTTGAGTACTCATTAGTACAGGTTTAATGCCTTTTATCAACAATCGATTGATAACATTGATATGATCGTCTCGAAATGATTTAATCTTACTAGCATCATATACCATATCATTTATTCCCATAGCGATAAATGCATAATTAATTGGTTCATTTATTGGAGACAGAACAGCATCCAAATTTTGACGGAGCCAGCTAATATTTTTTCCAGAAAAACCTCGATTATAAATTGTATGATTAAAATTATATCCACTTTGTTGATTAATAATATTATTGAGTACTCCAGAATATGTATTATCCCCGTCTTTTAGATTATTAATATTATCGTTGTTGCTGGTGTAATTTGAAGTCCTCCAGCCATCGGTAGTGCTGTCTCCCAGCGTCACAATAACAGTTTTTTTAGTCTGAAGGTCGACAATCAGTTCTTCTAATTGCCATACATTGTTTAATAATGATTTTGTAGTCTCAATAAAATTATTATTAGAATAATGCGTGAGCTCTCCAAGATATATTGATGCAATCAAAATATCTGTATTCTTACTTGTAAAAGTTGCTCCACTAGACATCACTGAACTCTTTACTAGCTTAAACTTATTTTCTATAGTATCTAAAATAAGATGATGTAAGAATCCGCTAGTAAGTTGAAGATTTTCATGTTCTTTTATCGAGTAGTAACTTGTACCCTTTGAAACAATAATCTCATTCTGTTCTCCGAATCCGATAAAACTAAACGTTTTTGAATAATTGTCATAAATTATTTTACCTTGTACAACCGAACCGATTAAGCTATCCTGCGCATATTCTGAGTAGCCAATTGTCTTAACGAACATAGAATTAACTGGGTAATGTAAAGTACTCTTATACATAATAGCAAGTATGACTTGCGTTGACGTGATGTTCTTAACGTTCGCCAAAGTCATCACGGTTAACCCTTTATTTTGGAAGTCGTAAACAACATATTCTGATAAGCCAGTTGGTTCGTAACTAATGCTCAAATTATCATTTGGAGCATAATTTTTATTTCCAAACGAAATCCATGTATCTTTTTTTAAGGATACTGTTTTATTCTTGCGATCAATAGTTAATAATCCGTCGAATAAGACGCCGAACGGGTTAGGTACGCCGTCAGTTGGCGATTGATGTTCCGTCAGGTAGTTTCTGCCAGCTAAATCGTTGTGTGTGACAACGTCACGTTTAAACAGGTCGAAATCAATCTTATCTAGTTTTGTGATTACCTCCGCTTTAGTAGCTAGATGAGAAATATTCTGATGTTCAGTTAGATAATGCTTTTCTTCAAGTTCTTCATGCGTCACAATCCGAGAATAGTCAATCTCAGTTGCTTCGTGCATTTCTTCCTTGGTTGCGTAACGTGTCTTGATATCCTTGATATCCTTACCGATTTCCGTTGCTAGATTTTCAAGGTTATTCATAGCAATCACGCTTTCGCTGCATTATAGGTTGCCACTAGGTCAACATTGGCAAATTCGTCAATACGACGGCCAAGATCAGCCAACTTTTGCACGACTGCAGTCTCAACATCTCCACTCAAGCTAGCGATTTTTTCAGCAATCTCTTTCAGAGTGTCAAGATTTTCAGGGATACCATCGCCCAAAATATCATTCTTAACTGCGATTTTCGCCTGCTCGATAGCCTGCATTAACGTATCGTTGTCAATCTTTGTATCGACCAACTGCTTCATCGCTTTGCTATCCGCTCCCAATGCCTGAGCGAATGCAATTAATTTACTTGTATCCATGTTTTACACCTTTCCTAAGTTATAGTACATGAGCAGGTCTGGAATTTCCGGACATACTCCACCTTCGCTTGCAGGTCTTTCTGCAAGTTGTTTTTTTACTTCTTCAGCAATATCCAGCTCTTTGAGAGCATGGACTTCTTCTGTGACCAATTCCTTATCTGAAGCGACTATCTTGATGTGGGTTTCTTTGTCACTTGGGAAAATATACCCACCAGCACTAACCTCTAAGCGGTATTCCCCGATTGGCAAGATAGCGTCCAGATTAAAATTCACGCCTGAGTTCGTGACAGTTACCTTTTTCTTCCATTGGTACTTGCCCATGGTCAGACTAACGACCGCCACCTTCCCTTCAAGAGAGGAGACGGCTCGATAATCTTCGTTTAAGAGGACAAATCCAAAGGTAGAAGCTACATCACCCTGCTTGATGAGGTGACCGCCATCAACTTGATCAAGATTGGTCGTATTGAGATTACAACCCATTCTGCGCCCCTTTCTCATCTTCGACTAAGATGTCATCTCTAATCTGCAACAACTCAAAATTGTTGTACAAGTGATCTATGTAGCCATTGCCCCCCAAAGCTTTATAGCTATTGTGCATGTTCTCGACCACATAAAACTCATCTTTCATAGTAAAACCACGACGGATTGCCCTGCGAATATCACGATCGAGGCGCATCCTCATCGTGACAAGGTGCGCATCGTCGTGTAGTTTTAGCTTTTCCTGTACTTCATCAATTTTGGCGTTGTTCTCGTCAGCAGTAATCTGGACATCTTTGATTTGTTTCTTGACATCATTCAATTCAGAAATGATTTGGTCTGTCAGTTCCTTTGATTTCTTCGGCACTTTATAGCCCAACCAAGCTATGATGATTGGAGTAGCCACTGGTAGCACGTTCATGAAGAAATGTTCTGTTGATTGTAAGACGTCCATAGGCACCTCGCTAGTTCGCCAAATGGCTCAAGCCAAGGCGTTCCAATTCTTTTCGTACACGTTCTCGGAAGCGTTTATTGACAAATGAAAAGTCAATCGCTCCACGTTTCAGCAGGTTGATGTACATGTCGATTTTAGCTTGGTCTAATGTAATTTTACTCATTGTTGCTACCTCCATTGTTTTCACTAGTGCTCGCTTCGCTTGTCGGTGTAGGAATTTCATGTTCTGTCTCGCTTTCTGTTGGTTGTTCTACTGCTGGTGCAGGTTGGGTAGGCGCTTCTGCTACTGGCTGTTCAGTAGTCGGTTGCGCTGGTACTGGTTCAGATACGACCACATTAGGAACTCCGTTTGTGGCTACTTCTGTAGCTGGTTGTGGCTCTGTTTGAACTGGTGGAGTTACTGGAGCAGGTTCAGCAGGAGTTGTCTCTGCCTCAGCAACGTGTGGTGCTTCTTCATGTCCCTCTGCTTCATCCTCGTGTTCATGATCAATGCCATTATGTTTCTCAAGTACTTCCAAGCGTGCAAAGATTTCCTCGATATCATCAGTATTATGCAAGCTGATCTTCTGCATACCTTCCATAAGCTGATTCGCTTGTTCAAGTGCTGCAGTCGTTTTAGCCAACTGTTCTTGGTTCTTAACGATAGCACTTGTAGGGTCTAATTCGGTGCGTAGAATCTCTTTGACTGCTTCAATGAGCGTTTCATCCATATCTCCCAAACGGTCACCCTCTAACTCACGAGTGAAAAAAGTAAAAGGCTTGTCACATTGAATAGAAACTTCCGTCTTGCCAACTCTGAAAAATTTATTTACTAATACAAATTCCATGTTTAATGTTCTCCTGTTTATTTAAAATAAAAATATAGCGAATCGCCACTTCTAAAATTATTTTTTAATACTTGCTTTTGATTGCTATCCCAAAATTTAACATATAATGTACGGGGTGTTATATACGCGTATTTAGCGTACACGGTAGTTATAGTATCATTTGAATGTTGGATTCTTATTTTTACACTATTCACCTTGTTTTCTTCACGATAATTATTATTGAAGAAACCGCCTTTAGCAGTTATATCAAAAACTAAATAGTCTTCTGATTCTGTTGGGGGGTATAAGTATTGAAACCAACCAACGTAGACCCACTTGCTCCAGACAAGTTTGTCACCCACATATCGCTCGACAATGTCTTTACCACCAACATAAATTCCTTCTCTTGTAGCCATAACATCACCTACTCATACACATCATAGATTGTGTTCGAATCTTTCGTTCTGATTGCATCATACTGGGCTTTCGAACCGTACCAGTATTTCATTTGCTGGTTTCCGTTTTGGTTAATCAGCTTGTGTGCAACTACTTCGGACGGTGTGCTTGGAATCCCAAGCGCTGACCTGTTTACTCGTAAAACACCCGAACTATCGACTGTAATCGTTGAGTTATCAGGTCTCACCACACCAGCCTGCCCACTAGTTGCAGTCTTGGCTTTCATCACACCATTCGACACCTCTGTTGTCTGATTATCTGGCCTGACAATCCCGTTTGAGCTAGATGTTGCCACTGATACATTGCTACTGATTCCATTTTTTAATGTCTGCACAGATACTTTCTTCAACCCACGGCCATCATGAATCATGATGTTGTCCGAGTTGTTGACCTGACTAGCCTGTGGCAAATCAGTTACTTTTCGTGTCTGTGTACTAATTACTGCCATCTTATACCTCCATTCTATATTTCCAATCTGCGACAATCACATGACCATTTTCATCAGCAAGTAAGGCATGTTCTGTACCGTCGTCTGTACGAATTGGAGCAGTGAAGTCGTTTTGTAAGAACATGTACTCGATAGCATTTAGTCTATCTTCGTGTTCCTGAAACTCACGCTTCAAAGCCTCTACAGACTCATAGCTTGCTTGTCTAACGTTGTCTACGTTACCAAGCCCAACTTGTTGCTTCGTAACGCTATGTGGATTGTTGTGATTAGTTGTGTGATTGTTAAAATCTTGCTTACTTGCTTGCTCAACATTCGTGACATTCCCTAGTCCCACTTGTTGTTTGGTAACATTGTGTGGGTTGTTTCGATTTTGAATGTGAGCAGTAAGGTCTGCTTGATTTGCTTTATTTGTTGTTTGGTTGCCGATAATCGCTTCAAGACCATCGATATCAGCTACCCTATGACGGTGGATTGCATCGGCCTTCCCATTCCAACGTATTCGTTCCTGGTCAGAAACATGGCGTGGAACATCTCTAATGTGATTATCGATACTGGTTTGTAGTTTTCTTTCTGTCGCTTTCAATTCAGGGACAGTTGCATAAACCAAGTTAGTCGCATTATATTGAATGGTAATCTGGCTATTCTTGCTGATAGTTGTATTGAAATCATAATCTCGATATACATAAGCAGATGTTTTAGGAGGAATTACATCTCCCTGCTCTGCCCAAGTATACATGTACATGAACTCTTCGTGATTCCCACGTTTTGCAAACACACCGATTTCATTTATGATCATTTCGCGCTCAATCCGTGAATTATCAAACCGAGCTGTTAGACGAATTGTATCAGCTACATCAGTCGATAAAGACTGTGTCACTTGCAGAGAATGAACTACTTGTGCAATATTGTTCTTCTTGCCAATGTCCGTCCGATGCCGGCCGCTACCCAAAGCTATTCGAGTGAAAACCAGTGGTTCTCTATTTTGAATTGCTAAGGCTGTTTCGCTGATTGCTTTATCAGTTACAATAGGCTGGATAAAATATCCCATTTATTTCCTCCTATTCAAATCGCACTGAACGAATATCACTGAATGTATGAGCGCTAATATAAATTGTATTCATCATTGGTGCTTCAACCGAGAATTGGATTCCTAAATGAGCAGGAATCAACTCACGCACATACTTTAAGAAACGGTTCAAATACCCCGTCGGTAATTGCCCTAAAAATCGGATATGTACCGCTGAACCCTTGACCGTTACTAAGTTATTGATATTCGTAAAGCTCTTTGTAATTTTTTGTAAACTCACTGAGTTGATTTTAATTTTGGAAGAAATTAAAGTGATTAGATACCGCCTTCGTTCTTCCAAGTCGGTTGTTTTCGGTTTTACCTGAAGAGCCTTTTCCCAACGTGTAATCCAGTCTTCCGTTGCTTCTGGCAGCAACATCAACCGTCTAGTATCAAAGATTAAGTCTGTAATCAATTCCAACTCTGGAATTTCAGTCTCAAATAAATCATTGATTGTTGGATCTAAGACCTCTGGCAAAGCCGATAACATACGATATCTAACGTGCGACATTAATAGTTACCTCCGTTAGCTTAGGCAACATCGTATTTGATAATTCGATACTCTGTTCCCTGTCGTTCAACAAAACACGGTCCACATCTCGAACCCCATTGATTCTGTCAATGATTGTGGCAACTTTATAGTTCCGAACCTCTTTCTCTTCAAATGCTTCTTCACGTAAGTATTTAATGAGTTGGATTCTCGCCTCGTTCTTGATTGTTTCAATGTCTACATCTTCATCAATCTTGATAGTTGCAGTAATACGAACGTTGTAGCCACTTACAGATTGCACGGTCACATAAGCACCAATCGGAGCCACACCTAACCCATGGCCACTTGGTTCAGGATCCAAGTAATTCTTGAACTTCTTTACCAGCTCTGCACTCGCTTCATTACCGTCGGCATCTGTGATGGAAACACGTACCGTGTTTTCTCCCTTCCAGAGTGGTTCAATAAGTGCTGAACCAACACCAACAAACTCACTGGCCCATTTCTTGTATTGGGCAATATTCCCATTTAAAGTCGGTGTTTTCAAGTACTCAATGGTACGTTTACGAAGTTGCTTATCCGTCTCTTCGTCTTCGCCTACGACGATAACAGAGCCGATTTCTGCCCCTTTAAAGTCGCTCAATACATCAATATTAATGAGTTGCCCTCTTACATAGTTAGGTGCATTTCCGACCTGTTCAGCCACTACACTATACTCAAATCCAGAGCGACGTTCTAAGACACGGAAATTATACTCGCTATTAACCACACTAAAACGGGTTCCGAGTGGTATTTCCTGTTTGAATTGAACCAATCGAACTGATGCTGTAGCTGGTAAGCGCTCAACTCCGAACTGTCTACATAATCGAGTTAGGAAGATTCCTGTACTAGTATCTAAAAAGTTGACTTCCTCATACGATTTTAAGACCGTATACTGAATGGCGACTTCTCGAGCTGCAGGCGCAACTAGATTGTACAAGACAGACCCTTGTCTTTTATCATACTTATCATCAAACAAGGCCAGCATATCCTCTAAAATTTCTGGATATGTTTTTACCTTTATCATCTTTTCACCTCCAAATTCATCTCAAATGTCCCGAAATCACTATCAACCATGAACTGCACATAAAACTCATCTTTCTTTACCTTAGTAGAAAAAGAGTGAGCCTCATGAATCCTGTCATCTTCATACAAGGCTTCTTTTATGCGCCGTGCGATATCCATCTGGGCATAATCCATATCCCCACCAAATAGAGCATCTAACTCTACACCGTACCGATGATCATAAATCGTATAGATGAACCGTTCAGTCGTCAGCATGCGTCTGATAGATTGCTTCAAAGCATGGATACCGTCTGTTTCTAGCAAGATATTGGTTTCATCTAGTGTTAAGCTAGGCTGTTTCTTAGCTTCAACAACATTTTTTGCGATGTTTAAAAAGTTTGTTTTAGGAGTACTCATTCATCAGAACCCCCTTTCACTTTGCGCTTGTAGTGGAAAATCTTCTTGTACAAGACATAATAAAACCCTCCACCATCTTGTCTGATAAGATGAAGGGTTTGACCTACGTACTCAGGATCCAATGTTTCATCTGTCCATGTGACAGCAAGCATGGAATCATCCAAAATCAACTCATTGGTCAATTGGATTTTGAGTGGAGAAACCGACAAAACGATACCTGTTGTTATCTTGGCGAACTGGCGATTTTCAATGAAATTACTGATTAGTTTTTTTAAATTTTCTATCACTTCCATCTACTCACCTCCTGCCATAAATAATTTAATCTCCATCGTGTGTTTCTCTGCACTGAAAGAATGAGTTGCCTCTTCAATGACATACCAACCCTTCTTCTCAATATCCTTAACATCCACATAGACTGCATGACCTGCTAAAAAGTCAATGCTGCCAATATCGGCTTTCAGACTGAAAGTTTCTTTGGGACGGTTTTTCATCTTCAGGAGCATTTCGCCCCATTGCTTGATTTGCCCCTCAGTTGCTTTCTCATCCACTTTTTTCATGTACTGAAGTTTTCCCCAAGCGCCGATATTGTAGCTATCCTGATAGATGTAGACCTCTCTCTTCTTGGTTTCTTTGTTCTCTTGTATCAAGCGGACAATATTGGCGCTATCTTCAATCGAACCTTCGAACTCAAAGCTAGACATAAAGGATTCATTCCCGATAATGTACTGGATTGGTAAGTTTTTCGGAGTTGTTAGTGTTAACTCTCCAAACTTGTCATACAAAACCAGCAATTCTCCACTTTGTACCAAGGTCTCGTCCATGGCCTCCTGGATAATATCCAGAGCCTTCTTATCCTCTTTCAACTGAGGGGATAAGGTCACGGCTGGGGCTTTTAGTTCCCCAATCTTCAAATCGAAATCTCCTGCGATTGCTGAGACGATTTGATTGACGTTTTTATCCCTGGCAACGAAGTTGATATTGCGTAGCAAATACTTTATCTGGTCATGGAAGGTCAAGGTTGTCTTGGTATCTTTTTCGTACTTGATTTTGGTCAAATAACCAAAGAATACCTCTTTGTCATCTAGCTTGAAAGCAAGTGGAGAACCATATTCAAAGGCTACTTTTGTAGAGTTGTACAAGCTAATCTCCACGCTCCAAGCCGACCCTTTTCTAGTTGTCTTGAATTCAACCTTTTCAGACACAGTTGCTAAATCCCATGTATCTCCAGTTTTATTGTTCTGATAGAATAATTGCATCATGGTATCACAAACTCCTGTCCAGGATAAATCCAATGAGGGTCTTTGATTTTGTCTTTGTTGGCTTCGTAAATTTCAGTATATCGGCTGCCATCTCCATAAAAGGTCTGAGCAATCCCCCACAGGGTATCACCACTCACAACCGTATGGCTTTTTTGAGCAGGTTTCTCAGTCGTAGGGCTACGTTCTTCCGTGGCTTTCGCCTGCGGTTTCTTTTTAGTAGCCTCAAGCGCCTGCTTGTCTTTGATGGTGACCTTACGGGGTTTATGAGACCGATATTGTAAGAACTTAATCTTATAGATCAGGTCATGTTCATATCCTGTCTTGGTAGATACATCGAACTGTTCCACTAGAAATTTCCCGTTAATAGCAGAACCAAAAGCACCCCCAATCATGAGTTGAATAGGAGTGCCTTCAGTCTTAAATTTACGAATAGAGGAGACAAAGGATTCTGGAGAGACACGGCTATTACGTTGGTAGTTTCCGTCGTATCTTCCACTAGGAATAAAGGATTCAAACTCAATCGATTGAAGTTCTGGATTTCCGACAAGCGGAACGTTACCAGTATCGATGATAGCGACTGTCTCAATTCCTTGCTTGTCCTCCAGTTTGATTTCTTCTGGATTCACTGGCAATTTAATGCCTTCAATAAATATAAACATCTGCTACCTCCTTCCTAGTAAGCCATGAGGCCGTCAGCGCCGTTATTCAAAGCGTCTACAATGGTTGCATTCAAATCATCCAATACGTTGGCATACTGTCCAGCGTTGTTAATGGAGTCGATGTTGGTGACAATCTCTGGTTTCAAGGTAATAAAATTCTGTTGCCACTTCATGGTCGCAACGTCCTTAATTAGCTTGATGTATTCATCGTCCAGCTTGATTTCATCCTCAATCTTTCCGACTTTATCCAATTTACCACCAGTAGGATTATGGCCACCGCCACCTTTTCCTCCGTCGCCTTGTCCAGGGGCTGAACTTGCTGGGCTGAGTTCGTAAGGTGTCTTTCCTTGGTCGCCCAAGAAGTTGTTTCCTGCACCGTTCGCATCTCCAGCTCCTTTGAAGAAACCACCGACAGCCTTATCGATACCTTGACCGATTTCATAACCTTTATTAAAGGCTCCCATTCGGTCTCCAAGTTCAAGATAACCTAGTTGTGGAGTGTCAAGGTGCGGAGTTTCTAAACTAGCTTTGTGTTGTTTGAGACCATCTGCCAAGTGCAGACCTTCAAAGGTTTTCTTAACTGGTTTTTGCATGCTATCAATCGCACCAGCTACATCTCCTGCAAAATTAGTTCTACCAAGCGAAACCGAACCAACTGCACTGATGTTCAACCCAAGACCATTCAAGAAGCCAATCATGCTATTAAATCCGCTAAGGACAGAGTTAATCATCCCTTCAACAGAACTAATAACACTATTGACCATACTATCAACAAATCCTGCAATAGCTACAGCCATATCACGGCCACCTTGAGCAATATCATACCAAGCGCTTTGAACTTGGAAAGACATCTCGTTCCATAAGTTAACAGCACCAGTAACAAACCAGTCGATAAAGTCTAAAATACCTATCAAAATAGTTAAGATAGCCTGATAGAGAAACATCCAGAATGCTATTGCGGTATTTACGTACCAAAAAACACCCTGCAACATCATATTAATCACCCAGATAGCTACGTTAGCAATAGTAAGAAGTATATTCCAAATGGTCATTCCTAGGTAAAATATAGCCCCTATGATAATTCCTGTAGCTGATAAAGCTGCACCAGTAAGATTGTTAAACCATGCGACCAAGGCATAGAAGAGGCCGATAAGGACAATGACTGCCATGACAATCAACATGATTGGGTTCATTGCCATCACTGCATTCAAACCAGCCATTGCAGCTTTCGCAACATTTGTAGCAATACTAAACAAACCTGTCACAATTCTTGCTGCGTTCATTGCGACTATATAAGTTCCTATAGCGATTGCTACAGCAATAATAATCGGTTGAATCACAGACCAGTTATCGATGACAAATTGAGCAATCGGGGCCAACATACTCCAAACAGCTCCAATCATATCCATGGCAAAGATAACCGCTTGAACAACATATTGAAGCACCGTGGCTACAATCTGGGCAAATTGTTGGAATGCGGACGAGTTCACTATCTGATTAATCTTAATCGATATTGGCTCAAGTGCCTTGGTCACAAAGTTCAGGAAGTTCTGCCATGCCCTGCCCCAGGTTAGGGGCATGTTGCGAAATTGTTGATCAATCGCTTCACTTGCTTCTAGCATGGCTGTTTTGACAATGTCAGCCGTTATCTTCCCGTCTGCCCCAAGTTTTTTAACCTCACCACGGCTAACGCCTAGCTTGTTTGCAATAGCTTGGATTAAGGCTGGTGAAGTCTCGGCTAGAGAACGCAATTCGTCACCCTGTAACTTACCACTAGCCATAGCCTGAGTAAGCTGAAGCATGGCATTTTTTTGTTCTTCAATGCTTGCACCACCGACTACAAAGGATTTGTTCATGGTTTCCAAAAAGGCAATTGTTTCGCCATTGTTTTGGAAAACATCGCCAGCTTGCATCCTCATCTTAGCGACACCGTTTGCCATGGTTGTATAGGCTGAACCTGTACGCTGTGCTGATGTATAGATAGATTTTTGCAGTTCCTCTGTCGTCTGCGTGCTGTCTCGAATCATATCTAAACGGGCGTGCATATTGGCATACTCGTCTGACATGCCTATAGCTTGCTTTGTAATTGCACCAACCGCAATACCAGTTAAAGCAGTCTTTAACAAACCTTTCAAAGATACTAACTTACTTAACTTGTTAGAAGCGTTATTAGAGGCATTCCCTAAATCTCTTAGAGCCAGTTCTTCTTTTTTTAGTCCTGCAGCTGCTAGCGTTGCGCTACTTATGAATCTACCATTGATATCAATGACTCGCCCAGCTTTATTGACAAAATATTGTCCAGAATCGCCAGCTTTTTTCATAGCGGACTCTTGAGCCTTCATAGCTTTATCTATGCCAGAACCTGCGTTTTTGACACGCTCCATAGTCGCATAGATTTTATTTAAAGTGCCTGTGACTCTATCGGTCAAAGACATGGTTGTTTGTATATTGGCCAATAGAATCACCTCACTTCTTCATTGCTTTTTTACGTTGTTCCGACTCTTCGTGCATGACTGCAGCGAAAAAGGCTTTCTCTTCTACATCCATATTCACAAATTCACTAGGGCGAATGTAATAGTTTACGAGGGCGAAGTAGGCAAGTTTTGCCTCCGCGTCCTCTTTTATTAGTTTTTTGCCTCGTCAACCTTGTCTTGGAATGTTTGGTTGATACCACTAAGTTCAGTCACAGCTTCCAAAATCAAGGCACTTTCGCCCCAATTGAACATAGTACCGAATAACTCAGAAGCTCCCATTGTTCCGTAAGAATCTTGCAATTCTTTATCATTAAGGTCAGGAACCACGATAGATGCGATACAGATTTCACGATTATATTTAACACCGTCAAAGACACGCTCTTGACGTCCATTACGACCTGGCTTATTGACAAAGCAACGGTCATTGATTAAGTCCGCTTCACGAGCGCTCAACACTCGAATTTTAACTGGCTCCTCAAAAGAAGGAAGCAAGACATCCTTAGTCTCTTCTCCTTTTTTGTTTTGTTTCAAAAATGCTTGTAATCCACTCACCACTATTTCCTCCTTGTGTTAGTATGTAATTTCTTGGAATTCTGATAAGATATCAAAATCTTGGAATGTGAAATCTGTTTCTTCGTCAATGACCTCATCTGCTGATCCATCTAGTTTGAAGATAAGTGATTCTTTGAACAGAACCCCTTTCAGAACGATGGTATAGCGACCTGCGCGAGATGTGCGGTCTTCATTGGTACACTTGATATCAATACGAGGTAGCAACCCGTTTTTGACGTATTCAAGAGCCATCTTCTTCAATTCAGGACGATGGTAATACATCTTCACAGTTCCTGTACCTTCTGCACCGACAATCTTACCACCCTTCATACGAGAGTTGAGAGGGGTAACATCAGCTTTTGTGTATTCGATTTTCGCTTCTAGAGAGATAAGCTCTGCTAGTTCGTACTGCTTGTCATTGATTGTAAAGAAGACCGTTCCTTCTTTAGCAGACAAAGCATCTAATTGGTTCATAATAGCCATTAGCTAGTTTCTCCTTTCTTAATCACAGATAACCGTCATGTACAAGATTTCCATAGCATCTGTTAAGACAATTGGCAAGTTTACCACGACGGATTCTTTGGTAATACCTTGTGAAATCTCAATATCTTTAGCTTGGTACTCCAAGGCTTGCTTTTGAGCCAGTGGGTCCAGGACCATTGTGATGATTCGTTGTTTAAACAACTCACGACCATTCACGTTGTTTGGTACTTTACCGATGAAGTAGTTCTCAAAGATATACTTGACATTGGTATTGATATTATCCATGGTGCGGACAAGTTTGTTCTTACCAAAAATACGACTGTGTTCTGCCGTATAGCTAGTAAATGAGTTCACATCTGACAGGATAATCACTTTTTCATTTCGATAGGCAAAGATAAGCTGACCTTTATTGATGAGCTTTTCAGCCTCTGCTTCATTCTTACGCTCACAATCAATAGCGCCTGGATAAGACTTAAATGTATTGGATTGCAAGCCAGCCCCTGCATACTTACCAGCTACGAAGTATACACAGTCCTTGGCGCTTAGTTTGGTACCATCACTTAATGTAACCCCGTTACCGACTGATACAACACCTTCGTCGTCAGCGTCCGTATAGTCATTCAATACTGCAATGACTGAACGACCAGCGTTTCGCCATTTTTTGATATGAGCCGTAACAAGTGCTTTTGTTGAACTTGTTTCTGTACCAAGCGCTAAAACACGGAAATCTTGCGTGTCTAAACCATTGAGAAATGATTCAACTTCTGAATTAGTTGTTGTACCATCCGCACCACCTTCAAGCAGTAATGTTTTATCTCCTGTTATTAAAATGCCTGTTACATCGATATAATCATTCTTGAATGGCAATGTTGTGATAATTTGTTTATCAACTTCTTTCCCCCAAAAAACAGTCGTTACTTCAAAACCAGGCTCAACTTGTTTTTTGAAGATAACATGGATATTATTACCAGCTTTTCCTTTATATCTAGCAGTAACAGTCATCCCTCCGTTTGTTTTAACCGCCTTTGCACCAGTATTGTTCACACCATTGTAAACAAGGACCTTGCCAGTTCCTTTCAAAGCTTCACGAATCGGAAGGAGTTCATCAATTGGTTTACCGAATAGCTGGCGGAAGTTGCTTGTACCATCAACAAGTGTGAAGGCACCAGGTTCTCCCCAAGATCCAGCAATCATAACTGCTGCAATCGTATTATCTTCCAAAGGAATAATCACATCATCTCTCGATACGAAATTGATGTAGGCCTTTGGAACTCGTTTATTCTGTACTGTCCATTGTGCCATTAGTTAGCCACACCCTTTCTCCAGTCTTCTAAAATACGTCTTACTTCTGCTAGTGAGTATGACTGGTCATCTTCCAGCAAAATGTTTAACAAAGTTGCATCATCTTCAAAATACTTGAGTAATGCCTCTTTACCAAATTTATCTTCAGTGGTTGGTTCCACTGGTTCGGTTACGTAACCTACTTCTTCATTCATTTCCATGAGAAGTTTCACCTATCCTTTCTAATATTTGCATTGTCGGTTCTTCTTCAACCCATCGAACGTATCGAGTGATTGTAAATGTGCATATCAAGTCATTGGCATTGTATTCTACCTTCAAATCATTGATAGGGTATTGATCCCCTAAATAACGAAAGGAAGGCGAATTAAACACCATTTCAATCTCTTCAAACTTCTGGTATAAGTCTGTTGTTTTTTCGGTGTAGTAATGCAGCAAGACAATAAAAACCTGCTTATCGTTTTGGTTTGCCAACCGCTTCCGAGTCACAGGTTTAACATCTACAATAAAACAAGGTGTTTTCAATCCTTGCTGGATTTGTTCATCATACACCTTGCACCCAAACACATCTTTGAGTTGCTTGATGACGAGTGGTCTAATACTATAATCCACCTAGTTCCTCCTTTAGCCTCTCTTCGATTTGTTGCGCAATTTGTGGGATTTTTTGTTTAATCTGTTCTTCTGTCAGTCTCATCATGAAGCGCCCTTCTACCCAAGGGTTGACCAATCGCTTACCAATTGCAGGGACATAACGCCCTACTTGTTGGCGGTGTCCACTTTCAACGAAAGAAGCATACTCCATAGGGTTAAATGCGATAACCTCGTACACGTTCCCGTTTTTGGTCACTTCTATCTTCCATGATTGATTGAGCTTTCCTGTTAGACCTTTTGGTGTTCGTTCCTTAACCTCTTCCAGAAAGGCTAGGCCGATATCTTTAGCAGCCTGCATAAACTCAGAATCAATGATTGCCTGAGCTCGTTCAAGTCGTTTCAAGAACTCTTGAACGTCACTATCATCATAGCCACTCATGTCGTCTTACCACAATTTCTTGATGTGTGACATAAACCATTGGATCTTCACTGGTCAGGTACTTGATACCATCCACAATCAATTTACTACCAGCTTTGATAGCAAATTTAGGCGAACAAAAAATCTTGTGTTCTGTCTTGAGTTGATGCGCTTCGTTCTGCTCTGTATTCACTAAGTTACGAACGGAGACACGACATGGAACCTTCTTATAGCTTTCTTTGAACTCTACAAAATCAGCTCCGTTAGGCTTCGTACCCTCAACAGCAGTAAACACATCCATCTTTTTATCATAGGTCCATTCAATACTTGGCGTTGCCTGAGATAGGACATCATTGATATTCATCCTACCACCTCAACTTTCTGAACCGCTGTAGTTGACTGGTAAAGTCTGATAAGACACTTTCAGCCCGTCTGGCAAGGTCTGACTTACCCAATTCGACCCGAGTATCTCCAACAGAAATATTCTTGCCTTGGACAGCTTGGTCAGGATTACAAACAACATAAACCATCTGAATGGCCACAAATCGCAACTCTAAAGGAAAATCCTCACGATTACAGTAATTAAGAATGTTCTGCATGACTTCATCGACCACTAACTCTTCTGGATAGCATGAATAACGTTGTTCGTACAAGTCAATTAAGGCTTGTCTAGCATCTTCATTATGCTTTTGGATTTCTTCAAATGTCATCTTCTCCATCAGCAGAACCTCTCTTTCTACTTATCTTCCTTAGCGGATTTCTTAGCTAATTTGTCAAACTCGGCCAGAGCATTATCACGTTCAGCTAGAGCTTGGTCACGTTCAGCAACTACTGCTCTGTACTCTTGAATAGTGTAAGTGCGTCCGCCTGTAGCTGGTTCTACCACTACATACTCACCGTCCTTAACTTCTACCACATCGTATCCATCTTCCAAAAAAGTAACTTTTTCAAACTCGTCAATATTGAGGACACGATTATCTTTCTTTACTGTTAACATTTTCTATCCTCCTCTTTAAGGTGCGACGACAAAGGCTAGACCTTCATGCTTAGTCTGGAATAGCAATACATCATCGTAAAATTGCTCGTAGTACAAGTAGTTACCACTTGAAGCAGCACTTGGTTCGTCAAGCCCTACAAATTCATATTTTTGTGGCGCTGCCATACATGGAATATGAATCAAGAAGAAATGGATTTGTTTAGCAGTTGGGTCAACCTTAGCACCGTTTGTGAAGTTGTACAAGGTTTTCATACGGTCAGATGGAATAGACGGCTCAATCGTCACATCGTCCAAACGACCAATAGAACGGTCAATCACTGTGCCTTGACCGTGGATATTAACAGTACGACCAAATTGCTTGATGTTCTTGATCATGCGTTTAACAGTTGGTGTACAGAAAATAACACGACCTTCTGCTGGTACTCCAGCTTCATCCATTTGTTCCATCAGTTCATCGAATGTTGCGAGGAAGTTTTCTTCAGTCAAATTCAATGACTTAATTTGTTTACTTTCTGTATCAAGTGCTTTCTTACGTGAGAACAATTTAGATACCATAAATTTATCCATTTCTGGAACTTTTTCAGTATCATTGAATGTTTTAGTGATGTTAGCAATGGAAGTAACATAGTTATTTTCATCAACATCTGATGGGTCTACTAGTGTTGACCAGTAACGCTCGTTTGTCAATGTGTATGTTTCCCATTGATTTTCATAGTTAGCGTCAATATTCGTAATCGTGCGACGTGTACGGTCTTTACGTCCTTCTTTAATCAAAAGGCGCGGTACTTTGACTTCTTTAGCTCCTGTGAACTTCAAAAGCGTGTTGGATGGAGAGTTCCAAAGTTTGTTAGTGAATAACAATCCGTTTTCACTGTAGCGTTTTTGCAAACCTTGTTGATAAGATTGTGCATAGTTTAATGTTGCTGGCATATTTGTTCCTCTTTTCTAATTTTTTGATTATAGATCTGACGTAAACGCATTAATCATCTGCGTTGTCAGATCGTTAGCAACTGTTTCTTCTTGTGTTGTTCCTTGTGGTTTAGCACCAGCGATGTGCGGTTCTACAGCCTTTTCTGGAGCAAATAAGAAGCTTTTAGATTCCTTCAAAGCTGTCAACTGTTCATCTAATCCAGTCACGGCTCCGTTGTCACCTAATCCCAATTTAGACTTATCTAGTAGACTAGACACGATTCCAGCATCATGAACCTTACCGCTCAAGTGCATTTCAATAGCATGATCTAGTTGCATTGTCTTGAGTTGTTGTTCATGTTCCTTCTGTTGTGTCTTGTACTTGCTGTCCAAGTCTGTGTATTTTTGTTGTAAGTCAGCATTGCCCTCAGCGTCTTTCTTGAGCTGTTTCATGTCCTTATCACGCTCTTTCAACTGGTCTTGCAAGCCCTTGGCATTATCTTCTGCAGCAGACACCTTTGCTTGTAGGTCCTGAGTTGATTTCCCGTGTTCAGACATAACTGCTTCAACTTGTTCTTCAGTCAATCCTAACTGTTCCAAAAATTTACGATTCATTTCTTTTCCTCCTATACGTTTGTTTAACGTGGCAACGACCACGACATTTTGGTAAAGTAAAAAAGCCTTTTAACGCCTTGCCCAGGGCGAAAGAAAACCGCCTCGAATTCGACACGGTTTTAAGTATTTTTGAGTAGTTTTAAGTTACTTGGTGAGTTTACCCTCTCCAAAAACTTGATTTGAAACTTTAGTATAGACATCAACATAAGTTTCTTGTTTGTCACCGTTGTGAGTAACTTCTGCATAATCTGCAACTTTAACCACATTAATGCTGACAAGGGCTTTCCAATTTTGCAAAGTTTTGCTAAACCATACAACAAAGCAGTCTTCAGGTTTAATTTCACGACCTGAAAGACGAGTAAATTCTTGTGATGCTAATTTTTTGGCTTTTTCTAACATTTTTATTTCTCCATTTTTAGATTTTATAGTTTAATTTCTTCAATTTCTGCACGTTTTTCTAGAATTTTTAAATAATTCCACATCGTTGAATGCTGACCTTTTAACAAATCAATTGGGCATTTAGGTTCAAACTCTAGTTGCCCGTTTTCGTATTGACTAAGCATCATACCCAACTTTTGGTATCGTTCTCTCAATTCGTAGTATTCTTTTCTAAATCTTACTTTCCAATCTTCCATATCTTTACTCCTTTCCGAGTACGAAAAAAGCACTTAGATTTCTCTAGGTGCTTTGATAATTAGCTAAATAATACTTCTTTATCAACCAATTCGTCATCTGTATAATCGATTGTAAAAGTATCTCGCTCTAAGATAGACTTAGGTGGATTTGAATGGAAAAGTGGAATACTGTGAACTCTATACTCTTTCCCCCCTATTTTTACAAACTGATTAACTCTCAATTCAGAAAGATCAGGGTTTTCAACAGTAATCGAAACAAGACGATTTGCTACTTTAAAAACATCAATTATCTTATTTTTCATGTTTTTTCAACTCCTTTAGTTCTTGTTTATAAAATTTTAAAGCCATCCTTGTCTGTCTCTGCTCAGATTTTGGAATATCAAATTTCGATGCCACTGAGATTAAATACTCTTGAGCTTCTATTTCTGCTAACAATTGACTCTCTCGACTATCTGTAATCAAGCCGTCTTTAAATTGTTTAGCATGAAATAGTTCCTCTAATATTTCTGATATCAGAGGCTTTTTTTGTAAAACAATCATGTCATGATCCAAGCAACATGCATCCACTCCTCGATTTTTCAAGTAGGAAGATGCTTGGTCGTCTTGCCATACAAAACCACCTGACTCTTTAAAATTTCTCAGTAGTTCTTTTTGTTTAGTGATATTAACCGGTCGACGCTTATCAGGATCTTTATTTCTATCCATACCCTGATTATACACCTTTTCCCCATCTTTCGCAAACAGTTTTTCTTTAATCGCTTCCCCTTCACTCTCCCAACCTGCAAAAATTTCATCCAGAGAACGTTTCTCTTTTGCCATTTTCACAGGAGCGTTATTTAGCAATATATCGAGATACGGGCTAATCTGTTCTGCTTCTTCTGTTCTATCAGTCTTGCCTTTCTTATCAGACTTAACTGCAGGCTTGATAGTGGAACGACAACGAACATGAAAAGGCGGTGCGGTTCGTCCTGGGTCGTATTCTTTGATAGAATAAACCTCATGATTTTCTAACCTGCAAATCTCACTTGTACGACTGTCTAAAACCGCTACAATTTCGTAGTGGTCACCGCCTAATTCCTTGATAGTATCCAACGTCGCGAGGTTGTTATAAAAGGTCGTCTCAGTCCTGACAAGCGTATCAGCCCTATGATAGGCGACTCCTGTACGCTCAGAAAGAGCTCTAGCCATTCTATCAATAGACCAGCCACCTGTTAGGCCTTTATTCAAGACATCGCTGATTGCCTTATAAGCAACTTCTTTATGTACCCACACATTTTCAGAAAAGGTCCTACCGCTCCAGTTACTAGCCATCTTATGCTTAACTGCATCGACACCCAATATTGGTTTCTCTATGATTCCGAAATGTGCCAAGTTCTTAGCTTGATGGATTTTACCTTTGATGTAGACGTCGCTCAGAGCCTCTGTGACCTTGTCATGTATGCCGTCTGGTTTACCGTATAACTCAGCCGTCAGACGCTCAATTTCGGCAAGCAAAGCCTCCTTGCGACTAATACGATGGCGATATCCCAAAGCATCCAACAAAGGTGTCGGTGTGTCAGGATTTAAGGTCATTTCACGAAACCTTTCAAGAGTTACATGCTTAAACTCTCTACGCTCTTTATCCGTCAGATATTGCTTAGCCTCTGCATGGGTCATCTTGTTATCAACTGCATACCTGGCATAGAACTTCTCTATCTCAGAAATCAGCTGATGTTTATAGTCTGCTAAAGATTGGCCAATCTGTGCCATGTACCTATCAGCAACTATCTGAGCGTTGTGTTCCTGTTGTAAAGTTCGCTCAGTCCAGTACTCATCTATCTTTTTCTTGTCCTTGGTCGTCATGGTCATCCTCTACCTTTTTGAAATTGGTCTGAGAGTATGGATCTTGTCCTTGTTCCTGTTGTTCTTTCAATCGTTCCTCAACCTCTGGTTGATACCATGGATGTTGTTCACGAATGCTTAGATCGTCTAAGATACCGATTGAGTTTACACAATCTTGAATAGCTTCAGACTCATTTGAAATGATGTCACGATTAAAGACATAAGTAAATTTAGATGAATCAAACGCTACTCCTTTGTTAGCTGCATACTGTTCTACAAACCAAAGGAATTGCTTGATACCTTTTTGGAACTCGTTTTCTAGCTCATTACAATCCAAATCAAGGTCTGTATAGCGCCATTTAAGAGCCTGACCGCTCGCATTACCTAGATTATCATCTTGGGTATCAATGGCTCGTGCAGCCTCATACAGGAACTTACGCGAGCGTTCGATATCTGTTTCAACTCCGTTAGTATCATTGTCTGCTTGCAGGGTATCTACACCACCATCACTAGAAACTTTGATAGAGCGGAACTTATTCAGATTATTCATGAACTCTCCTAAGTCTGCGCCCTGATAGTTTTTCAAAACGTAAATCAACTTCGGCATATCTGCCAACATATCAGCGTTAGTAGACATTTGAAGTTGAATATTATCAATCAAAGACTTGGTTTGGACTAAAAGACCGTCCTCATACTCATTGTAACGAAATGGAATCAGAGGAACTTTCTCCCAAGTGTAAGGAATCCGTGTTCCGTCTGCGTTGACATAATAAAAATTTCCCTTGGTCTCCTTAGATAGCGGATTGAGTTCCAGGTGTGAATCTGTCCAGATATAATCTGTAATTCCTTGTTCGTCGTAGTATTCTACAAAGGTTTCGGTCTTCTTCACTCCGCTTTCGTATACTGCTTGATTGTAGACACGTACAAAGGCAGATAATTCCAAATGACGCTCATCTTTCCAAAAAGGGATAATCTGTTCACTTGGGATTTTAAACAAGCGTAGACGGCCATTCTCGTCGTAATAAGGCAAGCCATAGGCTATCCCTTTCATCACAGCTTCCTTACCGAGTGACTTAATTGTGGATAAAAGGTCCTCATCAAATACGCTGTCTAAAAAGTCTTGTGATTCTTCTCCCTCAAGCGAGATTGTCGGTTGTTTAGAAAACAAATAACCGACCTTCTGGTCTACCAACTTCTTAAACAAACCTAATTCAATCCTTGAGTTCGTTCGCCAGTCTACATCTACTTTTTTATTTCGAATAGCTGTGCGATTTCGATAGTAGTCATAAGCCTCTTTCATCGTGCTTACTTTCTCAGAATTCTGGTGTTCTCTTATCTCAATCTCTAGTATTTCATTTTGGGTTGTATTCTTAATCAACAACCGCCTGATTAACCATTTAAACCAATTACTCAACATTTCTCCTTCTCCTACCAGAATGATATTCCTGGCTGTCTCATATCGTCTTCAAACGCATATCTAGTTGCGTCGATTGTGTGGTCATTTACTTCTTCTAGTTTAGGCTTGGGATTTCCATCACGGTCAACTGCATAGTCGGCGCTTTCGAACTCTCTTGCAATGTTCGGTGTGCGTTCTGGATCTATCACAATAGCATCCAAATCATCCAACCAGCGTTCTCCATACTCACGACTATCAGGACCTTTCTTAGCACCTTGGACGAGTGGAATATTCAGCTGCAGTTTTAATTCATCAATTGACTTAGGTTCTGCGCTATCACAGGTTATCATCTGAGATTGATAGCCTTTCTCACGGATTCTTTCAGCTAATTCACGGTTGCTAATCTTTACGCCGTAAATTTCATCGATAGCGTAGATAACTCGTTTCTTCTTGTCGTAATGCCATCTCACAAAAGCCAGAGGGTCGTTAGCATATCCAAAGTCATTTCCTTGTCGAATGTTATCAAACCTTGCTATTTCCTCATCTGTAATCTTGCGGAATACCAGATTTTCAAACGGTGCTACACCCGAACCGATAGCCTCGCCCAAATACTCCCAGCGGTAACGCCTCTCTGAGCGCTCTCTCGTGGCCTCTGCCTCTTCGATAAACTCTTTGGCAATAAAAGGATTATCTTTGTAAGTTGAATGGTGTACGTGGGTGTTAGGAGGCTGTATAACACTCTCGTATTTCTTATTCACCCAAGATTGTTTTCTTTTTGGTGGGTTGTAAGAGTAAAAGAACTTATAAAAAAGACCGTCAGCCAATTCTCCACGAAGAAGGGAGTTGGTGATTGTCTTTACTTCATCTTCAGTTTTAAACTCAGCTAACTCCTCAATCCAGCCAATCGCAAATGGGAAGCGACTGTCTTTCAAGGATTTGATACGCTCTGGATCTTGAGCACCACGGAAGATAATATAATTCCCTCTTGGGATATAGGTTATCTTCAAAGGGGATTTATTAATCTTAAATAAATGACCGACCCCTTGCTCACTGATCGCCCATTTCAATTGCTCATAGACCGACTGTTCTAGGGTATTATCTGTCTTACGAATACACACGGCATTGACTGGATAGCGCATAATCAGTTGAATGATAGTATGTCCTAGGTCGCTTGACTTACCAGAACCACGCCCACCTTTTTCAACTACATGTAAGATTTTAGGGTCAAATGCTGCACGCCACATAGAATAAAAAGCCTTTGGGATAAATTCACTCATTCTACGCTTCATCACTAACTCCTATATCATCAACAAATTGAACAACCGAAGACATCTCGATTTCTTTTCTCTCTAAATACGCGCCATTTACTCTGAATATGTGGTCTATAGAGCGTTGTCTTTCTTCAATCGTCGGAGTAAATTCATAAGTCGTTTCCGATACCTCCACGCCTTCAGCAATCTTTACAGTTTTTTTAGAATATCCTTGTTGAGTTTCCCCTCTAGCAATACTAGCAGAGATTGCCAAGGCTTCTACAATTGACATCGAACGTTCGTCAAAAAGTTCCTCTGTACGTTTTTTAATGTATTCAGAAATGTCAACTTTTGTCAACAATCTTTGTCCTATAGACCTCGCTGTTTTATCAGAATACCCTGCTTTTATTGCAGCTTGTGTTGCATTTCTACTGATGATGTACTCATCAGCGAAGTGTTTCTGTTTATCATTCATTTTCCATCACCACCTTTTTTATAATCAAAAAAAGCCACACAATGTGCGACCTTTTTAAGACCTCTCTCTGCGAATTAATATCGCAATTGGAACGACAGGATTCGAACCTGTGACATCTCAATTCCTTGAAATAGGACTTAATCCGTCTACCATATATCCATTAACCAGCATGAGACTACTGCTTTAAACGAGTGACTTTTGATAACTTATAGTTTATTATCTTGTCCACAAATATTCCTACTTGTATCACTCATGCACGATTGGTTAGACCAATCACTCCTTACATCACAAACTACTAAGCCATTTTTCAATTAACGAAGACCCCGCTAAAAATCTAAGCTGCTTTACTCTTTGACTTTACTCTCATCCTTGCGAGATTTGAGTAGGCAATCTAATTGCCGAAGTACACTTTCATTTGTGACGGGCGATGACTTTTGCTTTTTTGAATTTTTTTCTATCTTGAATAGCTTTTAAAATATTAAAAATCATCATTTTATCTATCACAGACACGCATCGCCATGTGTTTCATTCTCTTTTGGAGAACAAAATGCACAGCGCCTGCTTGTTATCAATTGTTTTGCGGACAATCGACTCACCTTACATACTTTTGGGAGGCACCCAATTTTTGTAAAGCATGGTATTAAGCTCTTGTTGCACCTCGAACCAAATACCTTTTTCCTCTTATAGACTCGTCTCACATCCAAACTGCCACGTTTGCATTTCCTCAGCACCTTGCCGTTGGAATCTCTCTGCTTTAACTTCGCCTACCTATTCCAAAACTGAAATAGTTAAGATTAAATTGCTTAGATTGACCATTACTGGCAGGATGTTTGATAGATTTAAAAACATCCTTTTCCTGAGTTACCACAGATTATCTAGGCTAAGCCCTAAAAATGCAAGGCGACTACAACCTTGCGTGTTAATTAGAAATAAATTTTCTGATTTATTTTTTGTAGTCATTAACGGCGATGCCCGGAATCGAACCGAAAAAAATACATAGGAGAAAAATCACTTACCTGTCACCGCCAAAACGAGACCGAAGTCTCGGAAAAATATAATAAATATAAAGGAGACGTCAAATGACCTATCACTTGACAATACTATTTTATCACTTAAAATAAGCCATTTCCTAGCAATTTACTTGCAAATATCTCCCAAAATCTTACGATAGACAATCAGCTTACCTTTTCGATAGGCTTCCGCAAATTCCAAAGCACCTCTACTAAGCATGCGGTAGAACTCACTCTCAGAATAGCCTAAGTCCATATAAATCGCCTTGTCTGATAAATGGATTTTCATATCCATGTACTTCTTTGCTATAATCTGCCGAACATATGGATCCATAATGCAGTTCACAGCTCTCTCAATCTCTAACACCTCTGCCTCTGCATCCACATGTTCGATAACCATGTTCTCAGTAGCTGTGTTTTTACCAGTGAATGTCTTTGGTTCAAATGAGTAGGTCGTTGTGATTTTAGGCAAATACTCAGCGCCTGCCATTCGGACATACGAGCGATAACTCTCTAGAACATCATAGACATTTTTCTTAGTAAATTGCACGTCAACCTTTTTTAATAACCTCACAACATCGCTCCTTTATGATATAATATTTTTAGCGAACATATCACAAAGGAGTCAGCTGTGCTGGCTTTTTTCTTGCCTTGTTCCGTTTTTAGGTGTATACTGTATGTATACAAAGTAAAGGAGAAACAAATGAATACTGTTAAAACTCGTAAGGTTGGAAACTCTGTCACTGTGACCATTCCGAAAACACTCAATGTTCCAGAAGGTCAGGAAATGTTTGTCTACAAGGGTGTAGATAATGTCATTGTCCTAGCTCCAAAAATTCCAGATCCATTTAGTGGTGACACAGACCTACGCATGGAAGATGACTTTGAGGGGGTGAAATTCCTTGACAGCGAAATATGATTACATTCCAGAAAAGCAGGACATCATCTGGATTGACTTTGACCCGTCTGTTGGACGTGAAATTCAGAAACGCCGTCCTGCTATTGTCGTCTCTCGTAGAGAGTATTCGGAGCGGACTGGATTTGTGGCTGTATGCCCTATTACACACGGTCAAAGCAGACTAGAAGAACAAGGACTGCTTGTTCCTGTGCGTTCCAATAAGGTAGATGGCTCTGTCAATCCACTCCAACTCTATACTTTTGACTTTAGAGAGCGCAAGGCTCAAAAAATCACAACTATGGATACAACCAGTTTTCAGAAGGTTGTCCAACTCTACAACTTCATCTTTGAAGCCTAGTCCTTATGGATTGGGCTTTTTTATTCCTTATCCATCTCCTCGATAAGCCAGTCTAGGTTCTTGCGAGCTTTCTTCAGGTCTTCAAGACCGTTTTTCTTCTGGTGTCGTAGTATGTACTTCAAACTGTTGCCTAGATAGAACCCTTTCATCTGTTCGTCTGTCATGAAATTCCTCAAAGCATCGATAGATTCCATGCCGTATCTACCTTGGTAGTGGCTTGGTTTGTTTATATTGTCATTCATCTTAATTCCTCCAAAAGTTCAGGGTTTTCGTATACGTTGCCGATGATTTCAAACGGATATGTGTTAGCTTCAACCAATTCAGCTAAGGGCTCCTCTTCATTGTATTTTTCCGACCTAAACATAAACAAAGCATGTTTTTCGTCCCAAAATATTTTCACATTTATCACTTCATCATCAGTTTTGAATGCTAAAATATCCCCCTCAAAGATTTCCTTGCCGTTCTTATCCTTGAGTCCTGTTGATTGCATGAGGTCAATGTTTTTAAAGCCAACAAATCTTAGTACGTTATCATCATCTACATATTCAGCTTCTCTAGCATCGAAGTATAATCCATCAACAATATGTAATTGTGATGTAATTCTATTCCACAGCCTAAATTTCGGTATCATACCAAATCCTCCTCTTTCACAAATGACCCATCTACCATCTTACCCTTACGGTCTTTAATCTCGTTCCAAGCCATCTGGAAGCACTCAGCGATAGACCAACCTTTCTGCTGACAGTAGATGGTCAGCACCACCAAAATATCACCCACGGCATCCTTGCCCTCATCATCTCGTTTCTTGAGATGTGCCTGTGCCAGTTAGCCTGCCTCCTCAAATAACTTCAATGCTTGAGCCGTGCTATTGTCGGGATTGTCTAACCCTCGCTCTTTCGCCCAATGCTCAACATGATGCGCTAATAATTCCATGTTTGTCGTCATAGCGATACCTCATTATCTTTCTATTTATCCTCAAAATTGTCCTATTTCTCTCAGTTCTGCATAGTCATTTAAAATTCCTCGTAATTCTTCTAGCTCTACTTGAAACTCTTTGAACCAACTACCACTGGGCGATATATGCATCTGTTTCACATCTACAAAATCCATTGGAATCAAGAGGCAATAAGGGCTGTCAATACCTGTACCTTGTTCTCTTTCCAAAAATGCAACTATGAAATCCTGCTCACCTTTACACCTAATCCCCCAATGATATGACTTTCCTCCAGAATATAACGAACTGTATTTCACATCGATTGTCATATTTTTGAAAACAAAATCATAGACAGGATTATTTTTCTTGAAAAGCGCATTGGCATCAACAGCATCAGGTACTAAAGTCTGAAACAACTGTTCTGCTTGTCCACCTAACTTAGCACCTTTACTGCCGAATTGGATTTTATCAGCAATCTTCAAGACACCAGCTTTACGTAATTTTATATGCGCAATGTGCATTGGTAATCCACTCAAGCGTACAGCTGTTCTAAAATCTCCATGCTCCAAATATAAATCTACAATATCCACTACAACTCCTTAAAAATATTCTCAATATATCCAGTCTGCAAGTCATGTTCCTTCCAGATTTTGAAAATCATATCTGAAAAAGTCGGATTGTTAAAACTATTCAAATCATGTATGACTTGCAAAGCCGTATATGCCTTAAAATTCTCTAAACAAAACCAGATACTTTTAAAATCTTTAAAAGTCGCTTGCCAATAGATAAACAGATCATCGTCTACCACATAAGCGTCTGCACGTTTAAAATGCATCGTGTCCAGTTTGATACGTTCGTCTGGTTTCAAACCTTTCAAAATCGCTGGTCGTTTCGGTAATTCAACAGCAATCTTCACAACATTATTTCATCCCCTACTTTGATTTTCTCAAATTGTTCTCTAGTAACCACGAACACCCCATAATCACGAATTGTGACAGTATACAGTTTGCCATGTCGCCCTTTCTCAAGGACACGGCCAAATATCTCAGCGCCTGCGTTATCTGCCTTGTAGACGACAATCGGCTTCTTATCTTCCAAATCTCGAATCCTGTCCATCTGCCAGATGTTTAATCCGGCAGACAATAAAATACAGATAGCGATAAAACGTTTCATTCTGTTGCCTCCTCAATCTCAATCCCTGGGCAATCGAACACCCAGCCGAAGCCAGCTTCTTCTAGTTCTTTGCGGGTGTGTTTGAATATCACATAGTTACTTCCGACGCTAGCAAAAAACCATGTTCTTGATATTTCACCAAATACTAAATAATTTCTGTATTTTGCGATTTCTTTCACCTTAACTATGTACTTCGGTTCTTCCTTGACCTCGTAGCCAAATTGGTGCATGTTTACGAGGGTTTGAATAGGAGTGCCTTCGCCATCATTAATCCAATCATTAAACTCTTTATTTTCTAATTTTTCAGGCTCGTCCCTGAAAGCAATCCAATCCCAAACATTAAATTCAAAATCATCCTTATTTTTCTCATACCAATCCGCCACAAACTGCGGAACCACTGGTTTGTTCAATTCTTGCCGAATCTTATCAGCGTCCTTTAATTGATTACCAACCCATGCTCCCTCAAGTTTTCCTTGTTCGAAACCTTCACGATATTTTATTGAACCGAATCCTTCACCAAATTCATGTAAAATTTCATCAATCCATTCTGACCGACTAAGAGGAAATAACTGTTTCATTCTGCTTATAATATCTTTTAGTTTCAATGGTTGCGGTTCGTCTAGCTGTTCGATTAAAGTAACTGCACTTTCGGTCGGAATACCTTTGATTTCAGTACCAAATATGCTCAAATTGTAAATTCCAATCTTTCTAAACTCTTTAATCAATTCCTGCTTATTCATCTTCGCTTCCTCCATAAATCAAATAAACTGCAATAACTAACTGAGACATGCCTGGCGAATAGCCAACCCAATCATCAAACTCCTTAGATTTTGGCAACCAATCCTTGGTAGCTCCCAAATCATATTCTTTAGGTTTTTCATCGGCGAAGATACATTCCATCGCTCCCATAAACGTCATGCCATCTTCTGTCATTTCCCAGAAATAGTCCGCCCGGTCTTTCACTGCTTGTGGTAAATCTTGTTTGGGAGGCTTAGGCTTCCCGTCTTCTACCTCCCAGCCGTATACTTCATTAACTTTTTTCTTTAAATCTTCCATCATCTTCCAACTCCTCAACTTTCCGTCTTAATTCTTTATTCTTTTTCTTCAACAAATCGCGCTCCAACGCTCTAATCCGTCTCTTACGTACATCGCAAGGCTTCGAATACTCGATTATCTTCTCTTCGTTTTGCTCGATTGTGCGTTTCAGTCCGTCGATTACTGTCTGTTTATCGTAATTCATCTTCTAAAAATCTTTCAATAGCTTCTCTGTGGGAGACTTTCGCCAGACCGTCCAAGTCATCCAGGGCTTTAATATAGTCTGGACGACCTTGTCCATACTGCTTTTTCAAAAATTCAACAAAGAGATGAATTTCTTGATAGGACATTCCAAACATATTTCTTACCCCACTATCCTCTACAATATCTCGTGATACACTCTCCACAAAACGGGTATTGTACTTCTACCTTTAATTGATTATTCATTTGACTAACTCCAACGCTTCCTCGGCGCTTCTAGCAATACCAGCTATCGCACCTCGTTTTTTGACTGTCTCAATAAAATTTTCCTGTTCCGGTCTCACACGACCATTCTCTTTTTTTACTTCGACATAAAATATCTGTCCGTCCGGTCTAAAACCATACAGATCAGCATGACCTTTTGGCAATCCAGTATCAAACCACCTGCCATCTGCGGTCTTTACTTTTCCGACATTCGTTCGAAAAACGGTATATCCTGCTTGAGTCAATGCGACTCTAATTTCATTTTGTACTTCTTGCTCTGATTTCATTTATCCTCCAAAAGTTACCGTTGTGATTTTTAGAACGGTAACCACTACAAATCCAGCAGTACCAACGGTTTACGCCATTTTTTTGCCCCAAGGTTACCGTTACCGTTACCTTTCCCCTTTATTTATATTTATATTATTTATTTTTTTATTATTTCAATATAAAAGAAAGGTAATACGGTAACCAACACAAGGTAAACCCTTGGTACATAAGGCTTAAATTAGGTTACCGTAGTCAAAAAAAGAACGGTAACCTAACGGTAAACGGTAACCAATTCATACCCCGATGTAAGTATCTGACTTTCATCGTTCATCCAAGAAAAACCAACATAATGTTTCGGCACATCTACTGAAGGAATGAATTTCCCTAATGGTTTCATTTTCTTCTTAACCCAACCATCAGGGATATTCTTGGCTAATTGTGTTTCAAATTTACGTTTCGTCAATCTCGTAACACCTTCGTCCTTGCACCACTCCTGATACAACCACCACAAAAATCGGGATGGCAGGCGAGTGGATTCGAATTTATCGAACCATTCACTGATAAACGCCTTAACTGTATCGTTGGATTCTTTGAAATCCTCTAGGGCCTCAATCGATGCTTGCGGTTCGATGAAGCGATCAAATGAAATCTCAAGAGCTTTCTTCAAAACATACTCAAGAACTTCTTCACGATAGATATAGTCGTCCTTAATTGCCCAGTTATCTTCCTTGCTTGAAAATGACTTCTTAAACGGTATAATCGCAAATCGTCTGTAGGTCCCGTTGGTTTTATTCTTAAAACGTGGTAACTCATTCGTGGATTGAATGACAGTTTTTTTAAATACGGTCGTATACGGTTGTTTATTTTTCTCTTCGACCAAGACTGGCTCACCAGTCACGACAGAGTTGAAATTTGAAGATTCATCTACGTAGATACCAGCCTGCACATCGTCTCCGATGATGACTGTCTTACCTTCAATCATGGACAAAGCAAATCGCTCTGAAAATTGATTAAGTTTCAAGCTAGCCACGTTTCGCATACCGACTAGGTTGGTTATAAGTTGCTGGACAGTACCCTTACCGTCATTCCCCTCACCGACAAACCAAATAGATTTCCTGTAAGAGTAATTCCCATTTAGACTGGCTGAAATAACCTGCCAAATCAGTTCGACCAGTTCTTCATCTCCACTCATGAGGTCAAGTAACCAACTATCGATATCCCACCCGTCTATTTCGGGAGACTTAGCAAAATGGTCGTATTCCGTTCCGATGGTTGAGAATGCAACAAACTCATGTGTGAATGGTCGTAGTAATTTCTCTTTCTTATCGTATATCCCGTTCTTCACTAAGATAAACCTACGAGGGTCTTTGTATTCCCCAATTGGAAAATCACATGAGAATCCCTCGTGTTGGTTCAACCGTGGTGTAGAAGCGAGCATGAAGAGAACATTTTTGGATTTCGCTTCACTAAAATTTGGCTCTAGCAAACGAATGACTTTGTAAGCAAAGCTAGGGTCTTTGTGATAATAACCTTTATCTGGATCATAGATTGCGACCCGTTCATTTGGCAGATTCACGATATGTAAAATTTGTTCCATTCCTTGCGCCACTGCCAATTCAGTTAAACGAGTAGGCGCTTTTTTGTTTTCTTCTTTCGTACCATACTGGGTTTCTTTCCATTTGATGTTTTCGAGCCAGTTTTTACGATATTCTCGACAAGCCAGACGAATCTCACGCCAGTCATTTGCTTTCTCGATATAAGCTGGATGTTGGATAATATTGCTTCGATATTCTTTTTTTAATGTCTCTAAATCAAGAACCACCTCTTCTATCCATTTCCTTTCTAACCATACTTTCAAACGTCCTATCCAATTCATCCGCTGGTAGACTGTCTGGAGTATAGTGATTTGCTATCTTTGCTAGTAAATAAGTTGCATCCACATTGACACCACGCATTAGCAACCCACCTACGAAACTCGCCAGGGCGTTATTTCTACCACCTTTATCTCCCAAGCCGAAAACGACTTGTTCAAATAACTTGGCAGTCTTACTCGAGAACTCCCCTCGACTATAATCAGTCGTAAAACTCATAGGTTCCTTGGGTTGTTTAGATGTTTGTAAGATTGAGATTATCTCAGCTGGTGCTTCTGCCATCTGTTCTGTGGACTTATCCCACTTATAACTTCCCTTGGCATTATTGCTAGGTGCAACCAAGACATAATTGTTCTTATTCGCCTTAATATCAATCCCTGGTTTAACTCGTATATCTTGACTTAACTCTATGCCTTTTGGTTTTTTTAGAAAAATGTGCTTTCCACCGCTTGGCGTAGTAGCAGTTAATGTCTTAGGGATATACTGAGACAATTCCCATTCTTTTAAAGACTCATAACCGTTCTCAGTCACCGATACGTCAATATCGATGACAAAGAAATCGGTTGTCCTCCATGCGATATTCGCATCGGGTTGCTCGTGCCAAAATCTTCGGATTTCATTTTCGCTAAATATTTTATCCTTAAATTTCGTGATTGCACGTTTGCTCTTTTTGTCTATTGGGATGACTGAGTAACCTAGTTTTTGATAATGAAGGGCATAATCTACCATCCCAACCATAGATTAGAATGGCAAATCTAAATCATCTGCTTTTGCTGGTGCTGGTTCAGACGATACTGCACCAGAATAAGGTGGCAATTCTGATTGCTCCATCTTACTGATATTCAAGTTATCGTAGGTTTTACCATTGTATTCTGACTGTTCATTTTTGACAGTAACTTTTAACGTTTTGCCTTTGATGATACCTAGGAACTGTTCGATTGTGTTTATCTCAACGCCTTCAGGAATTTTTACCGCCTTTGCATAGCGTTGCAATGCCCACTCTGGATATTGAAGAGTCTGTTTATTGATCCATACCTTATCAAAGATTAGGTTGTTACGGAATTTCTGTTGGAAATCATCACGAATTTTAAGACGGATATCAAGGAAATCTGTTCCTGATTTGCTTGCTGACTGTTCAGCAGTCGCCACGACTACCTCGTATGTTCCGTTTTCCACTGATGAAAATTGTTCTGCTGCTTCGTAGTTTACTGAAAAAAGTGACATTTTTTACCTCCAAATATTTAAACGTTTTTGTTGAAACCATAGCCAACCTGGTTGATAGCCATTGAGTAATCTGAATGCCTTCAATTCGGCTAGGTTTTGACACTTAGTATAATTTTTACCATAGGTCTTGACGCGACGATACACTTTCGCTTCTTCTGTCTTGACCTCTATTTCTTTGCCTTGAATGGTAATAAATTCCATTCCTTGATTGATTTTTGTTAATTGAACATCTGATTTATCTTGTTTGATATCTTGAATGTTTTTCTTCTCGACAATCTCTGCCTTGCAGTATGGACAACAACCGTCCACTAGCTGGTCTCTCCAAAATGTCGCAAAACATTTCTCACACGTCACCGTTGAACGTTCTGAAGGTTTCTTTTTCTTCTTAGTACCATCTAGCGTCCATTCCCTATCGTCATTCGGTAAACCGTGTCGGATATGATTTCCAACGTGGTCTATCAAGATTGCTTTCTTGCCTTCTCTTGGATTTAAGGCCCTCATAGCAAACTGCAAATACAGGGAGAGCGAGTCGGTCGGCCGTAACATAATGCAGACATCTACGTTTGGCAAGTCAATTCCCTCTGTAAATAGATTGACATTGACCATGATTGTGAGTTTGCCTTCTCTGAATGCCTGCATATGGCTCTCTCGTTCGCTCTGTGGCGTTTTTCCAGACACAACGGCTGATTGGTAGCCTTGCTCCAAAAATCGCTTAGCGACCCTCTCAGCGTATTCTACGCTATGTGTATAAACGATAGCTTGTTTCCCTTTGGCTAACCTCTCGTAATGATCAATATAATCGCCATACGTTCCATTGAAACTAAACGCTTCGTCGATTGAATGGTTTGTAAATTCTCCTGACCGTTTCTTTAGTTTAGCCATATCCAATAGATTAATGGAATAGTAATCAAACTCAGCGATATTTCCGTGGTCTTGAAGCCATCGGATGGATTTACCGACTACTAAATCATCTGCTAAATCATGGAATCCCGAACCGTCCAATCGGATAGGTGTGCCTGTGAAAAATAATTGAGTAGCATTACTGAAATAATTTAAGATTGTCTGATATTGTTTTGCTTTGATATGATGAGCTTCATCTACTAAGATTACATCGACTTGAGGCAATCGTTCTAACTTTCGTACAATACTCCCAACCGTTCCGATGATAACCTTATCGAGATTAACTCCGCCACGTTTAAAGGTCTCATAAACCTGCTCATTGATTTCTTTCCTGTGGCTAAAAAACAATACTGTTTTATCTTTATCTGTCGCATTTTTAGCGATATAAGACATCACGACTGTCTTTCCTGAACGGGGTGGGGATTGAACCATTATCTTTCGATTGCCTGCCCTCATGGATTTGATAACGTCAATTATCAGTTCCTTCTGGTAATCTCTGAGCGAAAAGCTCATCTACTTTACACCCCTTTCTATCGTCCAAACGGTTCTTGGCATAGACGCTGGCGCTCGGTTGTAAGATAAAACCTCTCACTTCCTCACCGTCATCTGTCGTCTTTTTGACTAGACGAGCGACTACATCCGTTAAACCAAGAAAGTTATTTAAGATTTTGGAACGAATATCTGGCATGGCCCTGTTGTAAATCATGCCATTTTCATCTGACCACTGATCAGATGTTTCCCAAGCCGTGAATACAATCCGTTTATTTAATTGCAACAAGACTCGTAAACTATCCAAAATAGTAAAATCTACCCTCTGGTAATCCGCCTGCGTTGGTACCCGATGGTTTTTCCCATCTCGACCAAGGTTGGCAAGACACGCTCTGAACAATTCAGATACGTTATCCACAACGATTGTATCGTATGGCTTACCTGCCCCTTGAAGCAATTCCTTAACAACGGTTAACCATTCATCCCAAATCTTATGCGTATCAACATCTGCGATATCGATATTCGGATTACCAGCTAATACTTTGGCTGATTTATCGATATTAATTACCAGAGTCTTCCCTGGAATGAATGAGATGGTAGTCGTTTTCCCAAAGCCTGGATTTCCATAAATCAGGTAACAGGCATCATCATTCGTAATTTCTGTCGCTTTTGTTATTTTCATCTTATACTCAAATTCTTTCTTTCAACTAGGCTGGCGCCAATGATTTCAAGGCCATTCTTCAAATCCTCTTTCAAGCGTTTCTTGTCAGGTTTCCAAGTTGCTACCTTATAAGCTTCTGGCAAGACTGCTTCGTCTACCTCAACGGCTTGAGATTTGCGGAATGAAACCTTAAATAAAGGAGTATCAACACGTTCATGGCCTGTCAATTTCATACTTTCAGAAACTTGTTCTCTCAAGTATTCTTTTTTCTTCTTGTCAAACTTGTTTAAATTCGTCAAGCGTTTGATTTCTGCGTCACGCGCTTCCATATCTGCATCGATATTTTTTACAACTTTGATACAATTTTCAACCTTAGTCTCATAATCAGTTTCCCAATTAATGGAATCCAAGGTGTCTAGTTTGGTTTCTTCGTCTAGTTCCATGTTATAGATTTCAAGGTATTGTCCTGTTAGTTCATATAATGTTGCCATACTTACTCCTCGCTTTGTGCACCATACATTTTCACAATAGATTTAATCATTTCTAAGTTTCTTGTCATTGCTTTGATTTTTTCGCTATTGTAACGCTTATAGTCTGATTCATCTTTTTTGGAAGTAGCTTCAATCAATTTCAACTTATCTTCCAATTCTTGATTTCTGTATCCGTCAAATCTTTCGGTTACATCTCCGTCTTCGTCCACTTGTTTTGTGATGATTTTATTATATGTTCTAATATCTTCAATGATTGATAATGTTTCAAAGCGTGGTTCGCTAACCCATCTTTCTTGATTTTCAAGTGCAATTAAAATCATGTTTGCTAGCATTTTTGTTGTGTCTTCCATGTTTATTTCTCCTTTTTTTAGTTAAGTTTATTAGCTTTTTCTTCTCTTAATTGTCTAATTTTCGCTCCATTAATTTTTTTCATTTCGTTACCTCTTTCATTAGTTTATTTGCTTCTTTGATTAGCAATCGCATAACGTTGCTATCTGTTTCTTTTTCTGCTGCTCTCGTCAGCATATCTACCCATTCACGTCTAGTGTCATTCTTCCAATCAAACAACTCTGTGAGTGATTTTTTATAGTTAAAGTAAGGCGAGTAGTCAATTGACTCATCTTCTAAGCGGACACATCTGCCTGCCTTGAGGTCTTTGAAAAGATTAACCCTCACATTACTATTTGAAGTTCCGACAACCTCAGCTACTTCATCATATGAGGCAGTAGGGTGGTCTTTGTAATATTCCCTAATTCGTTCCGCTTGAGTCATTTAATCATACGCCCTTCCTTTAAATTCATTTTTGATTTCCACGCTCTCACATTTCACACACTCAAGAGGTGGATAGTTATCGTACCAATCAAACTCACGTCCACAATCTGCGCACGTACACTTCCATAAGTACATCATTTCCTCCGTAGTTTCAGTTGGAAATTCTCTGCTTCTAATCTCTTTCTCAAAGATTGTTCCTTTTGCAATTGTTTCTTGAGATCATCGATTTCATGTTGCATATGCGCCATCATTTCAAGGTCACGCATCTTCTCTCTGCGCTTACAAGTGGATAAATCCCACGCTTGTCTATCCCATACGGTTTGCATAGCGTGCTCTCCGTGGTTCTGGCAATGCTAGAGGCTCAGGGCGCAATCCTACAGGCGGTTCGTTGTCGTAGGTAAAGCCTTTGAACTCTCTGCGGATATTCTTGCGGATTTGTTGACGTTCTGCCTCTCTACCACGTTCGTATGCATGGTTATACCCTTGGATAATCATAGACGCAAATTCTTGCTCTTCTCGTCTTTCTTCTTCCTTGCGTTGTTCCTGCAATTTGATATGACGGCAAGCCCCTGCAAATCCAATCAGCAAGGCTCCAACCCCCATTAGCTGGTCTAAAATCGGTGGTTCAAACATTTGTTTCTCTCCTTATGCTCTTAATTTTCGTACTTCTTTTTCTAACTCTAAAATCTCATAAACATCATTGATATCGTACATAATATATTTCCCTTGCTTACGAAATCTTAATCCTTTGCGTTCTAACTTTTTGATATAGCCATGAGTGAAGCCGAACTTCTTCATCAAATCCTGTTGATTGATTGGCATGCGTTCATTCTCTAACTGCTCCTTGACCTGCTTTTCAGCAAAGGCCAGTAATTGGTTCGTGAACAATTCAGCACTTTCGCCGTCCAATCGTAATTGTAGGGTTATACCTTCCATTTTTCTACATCCTCTCAACTATGCGGGCAAGCATTTTTGTGATATAATGGTTTTAATAATTTAAGTGTGCGCCTGACTTTTGTTAGGTGCTTTTTTGCGTTGTTGTCAAACTGTCTTACTTTCCACAGCCCTGAGTTCTATCTCATGGCTGACTTGTCTAAATAGCTTCTCACATGCTATTTTAGCTTCTCTGTACGTTGTGTTTTCGCCGATAAAATAATCAGCAAGTTCGATGATTTTATCTTCCAATATTGCCTCCTACATCAGTCTCAAGACTGATGTAATATCCTCCTAAATTGCTATAATAATTTTGACTAGGACCTCTCACGTTTTAGTCAAAATTCCAATAGAAAGGAGGATAACTTATGACTAAGTCTGATTTGGCACCCTATCTAAATGCAGTTACAAACGAAGATGACACTCTTCTAATCTGCAAAACAGAGCAAGGTGCATATATCGGCGACTTCAGCCCCACATGCGACGATGAAGATTTTGTGCTAACTTACGAAGACATTTCTGTCTCTTTGTCTTACGCACAGGTTCTCTCTGCAACTCTGTTGAAGGCTTAATCGCTGGTTTTAAATGGTCATTCATCCAAATACTAAACAAAAACTGACACTGTCCAACCGTCTTTTTTGTTCTAGTGCTTGGGTGGATTTTTATTTGTCGGTAATCTTCCCAAGCTAATTTATGTCCGTATCCTTTCATAATCTTCGTAAACAATTCAAAAGGTACTTCAAATGTGATTTTGTCAAGTCCAGTAGATTCTACATAATCTTCTGGCAACTCAAACAGTTCTCTGTCTGTCATTCCCTACTCCTCAAATCTTTCCCATGACTCGCTGATTCGCAACTTCTTGTTAATGCGAAGCTTCAAGTCATCACTTCCTTTACCATCTTTGAATAATTGCGTGATAGCTGACGGACTAACACCTACAACGATAGCCAAGTCCGTTTGAGACCACCCACGTTTTTCAATTCGCTCTTTTACAAGCTCAATCCATTTAAGATGTTGTTGGCTCATGCGACCTCCTCCTTTTTGAAAATAAAAAATGCCCTATCTAACTGATAGAGCATGTGGTATAATAGCGACGGCACATCTGCCTTAGAAGGGAGGTGGAGCCTATGGTAGATTACATCTTCACAAATATTATTCTACCCTTGGTGGTCGGTATCGTCCTGATAGTCATCGAAAAATGGCTAAACAAGAAATAGCGACCAACCCACCTTTCTAGCGTAGACTAGAAAAAGCCCTTGCTTTTGTGGTTATCAGCAGGGGCTTTTTTGTAGTTATAGTAGACTACATCTTCACTTCCCCTATATTATCTCACATGCTCTATTCAATTGTCAAGGAACAAAGTTAAAGAGTTAGTAAATTATTTTATAAAATGCTTGACAAAATTAATGTATAGTATTAAAATGAAAGCATAATTAAAAACCTTGATAAAACCTTATATCTATCAATTTTCTTGCTCGCCAAAGCTATTTATTTTTAGATAAGTTTTAACTTCGTTTTTTACTAACTCATTAACTTACAAAAACTATTTTAATACTTCACATTAACTTTGTCAAGTGTTTTAATGAGAAATATTAAATATTTTTTGTCATGTTCTCAGAAAGGTTGAAAAATCAATGTTTCAGACATTTGACAGAATTAAAGAACTTGCCAAAAAGCAAGGACTTTCAATAAATTCATTGGAAGAAAAGCTTGGTTACAGTAGAAATACCATTTATAATTTAAAAAATTCAAAACCATCTACTGAACGAATTTCAGAAATAGCCGATTACTTCAATGTCTCCACTGACTACCTGCTCGGACGAACAGATAACCCTGCTATCGCTGGGAGTGATGAATTTGCTCAAGTAAACGGACAAATCATAGACTTACGCAAAGCAGCAGCCAACACCATGTTATTTGACGGAAAACCACTAAATGAAGATGATATCGACTTCATCACATCCGTCCTATCTGCCCACTTCAAAAACAAAGGAGAACGCTAATGACTATCACTATCAACTTCACAGAAAAAAACTCCTACATCACGGACTACCTAAACAAACACGGTATCGACACAACGACCATGGATTTTGACGACTTCATGGAACTCATGGAAGATATTGAAGACGCACGAGCAGCCGACCAAGCCTATATGGAGTACTTAGCCGACCCTAATCCAAAAACATATACAACAGATGAACTCTTGGAAAGTCTTGGAATGACTAGAGAGGACATCGCCTAATGTACCGACTCGTCTATGAAAGCAAAGCACAAAAACAACTCAAAAAACTCGATGGAGCAACCAGACGAAAAATCATCTCGTGGATGACAAAAAACGTAGACAACTCAAGCAACCCCTATCAACACGCTAAACTACTAAAAGGAAACCTATCAGGTTACTGCCGATACCGAGTTGGCGATTACCGCATCATCTGTGATATCCAAGACGATAAACTAGTCGTCTTAGCCGTAGACATCGCCCACCGCAGAGAGGTTTATAAATAACGAAGGAGAACTATGACACTCGCTAAACTCTGCGAAGAATATCAAGTAGAACTTTGTCTCTTCGACGGTTCAAACTGGCACAGTAGCGGTTTCTACAATCCAGACACAAACGTACTCGCTATTGACCACAACTTGGCTCCTGAACAACAAATCCAAGTCGCCCTACACGAACTCGGACACAAAGACCACACACGCTCAGAGTACCAAAATGCTCGCCTACGCTGTGAAAACGAAGCTGATAGGAATATGATCCATCATCTCGTAAAAGACGCATTAGAAAGCTTAGACGACCCCATAGAGTTTGATTACCTCAAATTCATGTCCTACTACAATCTAAAAACCGTGACAAATGAAATCATGGTCAAGGAAGAATATCTAGCATTAGTAAATTAAAAATATGTGCAACAACTGATCCACACTAAAAGCTGATAGAGAGGGTTCATTATGAAACAAGAACGCAAAGTTTTAGGTATTTTAGCTATTATTTTTGGAGCGCTGGCTCTACTTGGCTCATGGATGCCTATCATCAATAATTTTTCATTCATTTTGGCTATTTTAGCTCTTATTTTCGGTTTAATTGGTTTTGCAGTAAATCGAAAAAGACCAAAAACACTAGCTATTATCGGAACTGTTTTATCTGTTGTTTCGATTGCTATCGTTTTAGCAACTCAAGCTATGTATGCTAAATCATTGAAAGAACTAGGTAAAAACGTTGAAGAGACTGTTAGCTCTGTAAGTTCTTCTATCGAATCATCTCAAAAAGAGGAAGATGCTAAATTTAACTGGACAAAAGAACAGTTTGATGCGCTTCAAGTTGGTGATATTATCAACTATGGAGCTGGTAGAACTAACTACGATGACATTGCTAGTGTTCACGGAGAACCTAACAATGTAACAACTAGTTCAGTAAATGACCACGACAGTAAGACAGTATCATATACTTCTACTGGTAGCAAATACAAGAGCGTTATTCTTTCGTTTTCAAAACAAGACGACGGTTCTTTCTTGTTGACTTCTAAAGTTAGTTCAGGTCTAGAATAAAAACCAACTGTTTCCATTTTGGAAACAACTCAAAAAAATCCCCACACTCGCCATCGCCAAACTTTGAGTGTGAGGATTTAACTTTCCATCAAGCAAGCAATGGAAAGGATGATAAAAAAATACAACTATAGTTTATCATAAGTTCTACACCTTTTCAACTATGCGGGCAAGCAATCGAAAAGAAAGGACTTTTTATGATAAAAAAATATATTACAAAAAAAGGAGAGACTAGATATCTCTTTCAAACATATCTGGGGATAGACCCAGCTACTGGAAAAGAAAAACGCACAACACGCCGTGGTTTTAAAACTATAAAAGAGGCAAAGGCTGCTGAACGTGACCTCCTCTTAGATGTTGAAGAAAATGGTTTTTCTAACAATGATGATTTCCAGAACCCTACATTTGCTGAAGTCGCTGAGTTGTGGCTTGATAGCTATAAAAACACTGTAAAACCAACAACCTATCAGAATGTTAAGAAAAAACTTGATGTTATGATTGACTTGTATTTTACAGATATGAAAATCCAGCAGATCAGTGTAGCTTATTGTCAAAAGGTTGCTATCAAGTTGAGTAATCGCTATATCCTCTATGCCAATTACTACTCTGTAATCAGCCGCATTTTCAAGTATGCCACTTCTATTGACATCATTAAGTCAAATCCCTTAGACAAGATTATCAAGCCTAAAAATAGGCCCTTAAAGGTCAAGGAGAACCATTATACAAAACAGGAGCTAACGGAGTTTCTTAAAGTTTGCAGAGTAGATTGTAAGCCTGTAGAGTACACCTTTTATCACTTACTAGCTTTTACTGGTTTGAGGACTGGAGAAGCTATCGGACTCATGTGGTCAGATGTTGACTTTGAAAATAAACGATTAAGCATTTCTCGAACAGCTGTCGTTATTAATAAAAAACAAACTGTTCAGGACCCTAAAACCAAAATGAGTAAGAGGGTTATCACTTTAGATGATGAAACTCTAAATGTATTGAAACTCTGGAAGCGTCAGCAAATAAAAGAATATTTTCGAGCTAGTGTGCCTTACAAACATGATTCAAATTATATCTTTACGAATAGTTTCGGAGGATGGATTTCTCCTTCAGCTATGAAAGAGAGACTTAGAAGATTCTTTTGGGAACATAACGATATCAAAAAAATCACTCCTCACGGATTCAGGCACACACACGCTTCTCTTCTCTTTGAAGCAGGTGTTACAGCGAAAATTATTTCAGACAGATTAGGTCACAACAATGTCCAAACCACCCTTGATATGTACACCCACATCAATGATAATCAACGTTTTGAAGTTGTTGAACAGCTCATGGATTTCATTCGTTCAAGTTGAAAATACGGTCGTATTCAATATCGTATTCACTTTTGGTTGACATACTAGAAACCCACTGATTTCAAGGTACTAGGAAGCTGTGAGCAGTTTATACCATAAATCCGCTTTCAACGATAAAGAAAAGGTTAAAAAAATGAAACATTTAGAAATTGAATTGAAAACACTATTGAAAAAAGATGAATACAATCGTCTAAAAGACCAGTTCACAGTTGTCACTCCTGTTCTTCAAAAAAATTACTACATCGACACTCCTGATTTTGAACTTCGAGAAAAGAAAGTTGCTATGCGCATTCGAATCTTTGAAGACTGGGCAGAATTGACACTCAAAGTCCCGCAAAATGTTGGAAACATGGAGTACAACCAAAAATTGCAACTAAAAGATGCTGAAAACTATCTGGCTAAGCAAAAACTTCCTCAAGGGCTAGTACTGGATGAATTGGCTCAACATGGTATCCAAAGCAAGAACTGGCAGGTTCTCGGTTGCCTAACAACGCTTCGCTATGAAATTCAAACAGCTATTGGACTTATGGCACTAGATGAGAGTCAGTACTTTGATATAACAGATTACGAATTAGAACTTGAAGTTGAAA
Source organism: Streptococcus pseudopneumoniae (assembly GCF_001074975.1). Taxonomy (GTDB): domain Bacteria; phylum Bacillota; class Bacilli; order Lactobacillales; family Streptococcaceae; genus Streptococcus; species Streptococcus pseudopneumoniae_D. Next base: position 121,336 of record NZ_JUUO01000127.1, read on the forward strand.
ATCACGAGCAAGGGAAACAGGATTTCCAGCAATTTTTAAAGGAAAATCATATTTCTTATCAAAAAGCCCCTTCAAAATTGGTTCGATTTGTCAAAAGCATGAAAAATAGCTGAAATAATCTTCATTTTTTGGTAAAATAGAAAAGATAAAAATACACAAATCCTAGTTCATATATGTAAGGCAAATATAACTAGGATTTATAAAGTTTACAGAGGACGGTCTATAATGTCAGATAGAAAAAACATGAAACTTTTCGCACTCAACTCTAACCAAGAGATTGCACAGAAAATTGCACAAGCTGTTGGTGTCCCACTTGGAAAACTATCATCACGTCAATTTTCAGACGGAGAAATCCAAGTGAATATCGAAGAAAGTGTCCGTGGTTATGACGTTTACATCATCCAATCAACAAGTTTCCCTGTTAACAACCACCTAATGGAATTGTTGATCATGGTTGATGCTTGTGTGCGTGCAAGTGCCCACAGTATCAACGTTGTCCTTCCATATTTTGGCTATGCACGTCAAGACCGTATCGCTTCACCACGTGAGCCACTTACAGCTAAACTAGTTGCTAATATGCTGGTTAAAGCTGGTGTTGACCGTGTTCTTACGCTTGATTTGCATGCTGTTCAGGTGCAAGGCTTCTTTGATATTCCTGTTGACAACCTCTATACAGTTCCTCTATTTGCAAAACATTACTGCGATAAGGGGCTCCTTGGCTCAGATGTTGTTGTCGTTAGCCCTAAAAATTCAGGTGTGAAACGTGCTCGTAGCTTGGCTGAGTATCTTGATGCTCCTATCGCCATTATCGACTACCCTCAAGACGATGCAACTCGCAACGAAGGTTATATCATCGGTGATGTTGAAGGTAAAAAAGCTATCTTGATTGACGATATTTTAAATACTGGACGTACCTTCTCTGAAGCTGCTAAAATCGTTGAACGTGAAGGGGCTACAGAAATTTATGCTGTTTCTAGCCATGGCCTCTTCGTCGAAGGAGCTGCTGAACTTCTTGACAATACTAATATTAAGGAAATTCTTGTGACTGATTCAGTAGCAACAAAAGAAAAAACTCCTAAAAACGTATGCTACATCACTGCTAGTGAGTTAATTGGTGATGCTATCGTCCGTATCCACGAAAGAAAACCAGTCAGCCCACTCTTTGCCTACAACAAAAAGAAATAAGGTGATTCTTTGATTTATTTGGACAATGCTGCAACGACTCCTATGTCAGCAGTTGCTATTTCAGCTATGACCAAGGTGATGCAAGAAACCCATGGAAACCCTTCTAGTATTCATGGTCATGGTCGTCAAGCTGGCAAACTCTTGCGAGAAGCCCGTCAGGAACTAGCTCAGTTACTAGGGACAAAACCTCAACATATCTTTTTCACTTCTGGTGGGACTGAAGGCAACAATACTGCTATCATTGGGTACTGCCTTCGTCATCAAGAACAAGGAAAACATATCATCACAACTGCCATTGAGCACCATGCCGTCCTTGAAACCATTGATTACTTGGTTCAACACTTCGGTTTTGAAGCAACCATTATCCAGCCAGAAAATCAAGAAATCACAGCCCAACAAATTCAAAAAGCTTTACGTGGCGATACGATTTTGGTTTCAACCATGTTTGCCAATAATGAGACAGGAAACCTACTGCCCATTGCTGAAATTGGCCAAATACTCAAGCAACACCCTGCTGCCTATCATGTCGATGCAGTTCAGGCAATCGGAAAAATCCCTATACACCCAGAAGAATTGGGCATTGATTTTCTCACCGCTTCTGCCCATAAATTCCATGGTCCTAAGGGAATCGGCTTTCTCTACGCATCTGGCATGGACTTTGATTCCTATCTCCATGGCGGAGACCAAGAACAGAAAAAACGTGCAGGGACTGAAAATCTAGCTGCCATAGTGGCTATGGTTGCAGCCCTAAAAGAAGACCTAGAAAAACAAGAAGAACATTTTCAACATGTACAAAATTTAGAAACTGCCTTTCTGGCAGAGCTAGAGGACATTCAATATTACTTGAATAGAGGAGAACATCATCTCCCTTATGTTCTCAATATTGGATTTCCTGGCCAGAAAAATGATCTCTTACTCCTTCGTCTAGATTTGGCTGGAATTTCAATCTCTACTGGCTCAGCCTGTACGGCAGGCATTGTTCAATCCAGCCATGTTCTTGAAGCTATGTATGGGGCAAATTCAGAACGCTTGAAGGAATCCGTTCGTATCAGTTTGTCGCCAGAAAATACTGTTGAAGACCTACAAACCCTCGCAAAAACCTTAAAAGAAATTATCGGAGGTTAGCCATATGGCATTTGAAAAAACCATTCAGTTAAAAAATTGTCGTTACGACTACACTCTTAGCCCTTCTGTTAAAAAATTCACCCTCAAAGACAACACTTTTTTTGAGACAAAGGTTGGTAACTATGAATTGACTCGCCTTTTGGAAAAAGTGCCAAACAGCGGTGAAGGCTTCCAACTCAAAATCATTATTAACAAGGAACTTACAGGGGCTAAAATCAATATCACTGACAAGTTTGGGCTACGTCTGGTTGATATTTTCAAATCAGAAGACCACCACATTCATCAGGAAAAATTCTATTTCCTCATGGATAGCTTGGTAGAACGTGGTGTATTTACAAAATCAGAAAGATAAATCCAAGATGTTTGAACTGACCTATAAGGACAGCTATCATGTAGAGCGGACTTTCAAGTATGAGGATTATGAAGCTCTCATGCTGGCTCTGTCAGGATGTGTGACTCTACCAGACACACTTTATGTAACTTCTCTGACTTTTAAGGAACAGGAAGTTTACCAAGGACTGGTCGGAGACCTCTACCGTTTTCTATCACATGCAGATTTTTTACATAAAAACTAAGATTTTTCTTAGTTTTTTCTTGTTTCTGTTGATTTTTTCACAATGTTTCTATAAAATAGAAGAATAGAAAGGTTGTGATTTTGTGAAAGATAAACAGTCTGATATTCCAAAAGCTACAGCGAAAAGACTCTCTCTCTACTATCGAATTTTTAAGAGATTTCATGCAGAAAAGATTGAACGTGCCAACTCTAAGCAAATTGCAGAGGCTATCGGTATTGATTCGGCGACAGTTCGTCGTGATTTTTCCTATTTTGGTGAACTAGGTCGTCGTGGTTTTGGCTATGATGTCAAAAAACTGATGACGTTTTTTGCCGATTTACTCAATGATAACTCCATCACCAATGTCATGCTGGTAGGTATTGGAAATATGGGCCATGCCCTTCTCCACTACCGCTTCCACGAACGTAACAAGATGAAGATTATCATGGCCTTTGACCTAGATGACCATCCTGAAGTCGGTACCCAAACTCCTGACGGAATTCCCATTTACGGAATTTCTCAAATCAAGGATAAAATCAAGGATGCTGATGTCAAGACTGCTATCCTGACAGTTCCCAGCGTCAAGTCACAAGAGGTTGCCAATCTCTTGGTGGATGCTGGCGTGAAAGGAATTCTCAGTTTTTCACCAGTCCATCTGCATTTACCAAAAGACGTGGTCGTTCAGTATGTCGATTTGACAAGTGAACTCCAAACCCTCCTCTACTTCATGCGAAAAGAGGATTAGAAAGCGAACATCATTTTATGAAAAAACCAGTTATAGGGATTACAGGAAACGAAAAAACTCATCCAGATGATGACATCATGATGAGCTACGCAGCAAAAGGCTTTGTTGAAGGCATTAAAGACGCTGGAGGGATTCCCCTCATCCTACCAATTGGTAATCAAGAAATGGCCTGCCACTATATCAGTATGATTGACAAGCTCATCTTGACAGGTGGGCAAAATGTTGATCCAAAATTCTATGGTGAACCAAAAACCATTGATAGCGATGACTACCACCTTCAAAGAGATATCTTCGAACTGGCCCTCATCAAGGAAGCTATTAAACAGAAAAAGCCTATTTTCTCTGTCTGCCGTGGAACACAACTCTTTAACGTTGCCATGGGTGGAACTTTATATCAAGATATCGAAGACCACTGGCAGGATTGTTCTGCCGAATACACAACTCAACGCTTGGTTACAGAACCTGATACAGTTCTTCGAGAAATCTATGGAGAAATCTCCCATATCAACTCCTTCCACCACCAGAGTATTAAGGATTTAGCACCTAACTTAAAGATTGCAGCTCATGATCCTAAGGATGGTATTATTGAAGCTGTCATGAGTACGGATGATTTTGCCTTTCTCGGTGTCCAATGGCACCCAGAATTTCTATTTGAAAATCGTCCCAAAGATAAAAACCTCTTTGACTATGTCGTTAATGAACTTTAAATTAAATCCGTCTTTTCACGGTAACTAAAATAACTGGAGTGAGAGACAATCAAGTGGTCCAAGAGGACAATTCCCATCAGGTCGCAGGCTTCTTTGACAAGTTTAGTGACATGATTATCATTTCGGCTAGGGGCTACCGCTCCCGAAGGATGATTGTGAACCAAGATGAGAGAAGTCGCCATATGCTTGATAGCATAGTGAAGAATCTCTCGCGGTTCAGCGATACTACGAGTTGCAGAACCGATAAAAATGGTCTGTTGATGGATGATTTGATTTTGAGTATTGAGATAGAGCGCCACCAGGTGCTCTTGTTTTTTATCCCCCAATTCCTGTTGCATCTTCTTGGCCAACTTTTGACTGCTGAGAATACTTTCCATCTCAAGGGTTTCATGTTTGTGAATACGATTACCCAGTTCAATCATAGCTTGTAATTCTATAGCCTTAACACGCCCGATACCAGACAGACTCTGCAATTCCTGCAGGGTCATTTTTTTCAAATCCGTTAGGCTTGAAAGATTGCTCAATACTTTCTGGGCAATTTCAAAAACGCTAGCTTGACGTGTTCCTGTCCTGAGTAAAATAGCTAGTAACTCTTGATTACTGAGCGCCTCAACTCCTTCTTGGGCCAGTCTTTCTCTTGGCAATAGTGAATCTTCTTGGAATGAAATACTGTACATAAAAATCCTCCTCACTTTATTATTCGTGAGAAGGATGGAAAATTAGATTTTTTTCTCAATTGGAGCCACACTGGCTAAAAGTTTTTTCAGGCCAACTTCTGGGAAATTGATTTTCAATTCCTGTGTAGCACCGCTACCTGAAACTTCTAGAACGGTTCCCTCTCCCCACTTCTTGTGGAGGGCAATGTCACCAATGGACCAATTCGCCTCGCTAGACGCTGATTTTACGCCAGCTGTAAATTGACCAAATGGAAGATCGCTTGACTGAATAGTTTTTGGGGCAGCACTGCGTTTACGGTCTTGAAGAGCTTGGGCAAGACTCATACCTTGACCGAAGGCAAGGCCACCACTGCTATAAGATGCCTTAAAGCTTGTATTGGCTGGACGGGCCAAACCTTGATACTCAAGCAAATCTGAACTGATTTCGTTAATAAAACGAGTCGGACGGTTGTAGTTGGTACGACCAAAAAGCAGGCGCGAGTTGGCATTGGTCAGATAGAGAATTTTCTCTGCACGAGTAATTCCTACATAGGCCAGACGACGCTCTTCTTCTAATTCATCTGGATCTTCAGCCGCACGACTAAGCGGGAAGACATTTTCTTCCATCCCAATCAAAAAGACAACTGGAAACTCGAGACCTTTGGCAGCATGCAGGGTCATTAAGGTCACTTCTGAAGTCTCCTGACTACCTGAATCTGTATCGGCAATCAAGGCCAAGTCATTTAAGAAACGACTGAGTTTGTCCAGACCAGTTTCTTCTTCTGACACGTCAGAGGTGTCGTCAAAGTTTTTCGTCACAGAAAGGAACTCTTCGATATTTTCAACCCGAGCCTTACTTTCCAGAGTTGCTTGGGCATTAAGAATATCAACGTAACCTGTTTTTTCTAGGACAGCCTCAACCAACTCAGTAATGCTTAACTGGTCCAGCTGCTCCCGCAAATCCAGAATCACATTGGCAAAATCCCATATAGATTGGGCTGCCTTACCTTTGATCCCAGACAACATGATGTTTGCAGAAGCATCTAGCATGGACATATCTTGCATATTCGCAAAGTCACGGATTTTCTCGACCGTACCTGGGCCAATTCCACGTTTCGGTTCGTTGATAATACGCTCAAAACTGATATTGTCACTCAAATTGGCAATGAGGTTGAGATAAGCGATAATATCGCGGATTTCCTTACGGCTGTAGAACTTAGTCCCACCAACCATGGTATAAGGAATATTGGACTTGAGCAAGGCTTCCTCAATAGTACGGGACTGCGCATTAGTACGATAAAGAACTGCAAAATCCTTGTGAAGGAAGTTTTGACTCCGACCAAGTTCATCAATAGTTTTAGCCACAAATACAGCCTCATCCAGCTCATCATCGGCACGATAGTAAACGATTTGTTCCCCATCAGCGTTTTGAGTCCAGAGATTCTTAGGACGGCGGTTTTTATTGTTTTTAATGACCTCGTTGGCCGCTTGGAGAATAGTTTTAGTTGAACGGTAATTCTCCTCCAACAAAACAACCTTGGCTTGAGGATAATCCTTTTCGAAATCCAAAATATTCTGCATATCAGCACCACGCCAACCGTAGATAGACTGGTCCGCATCCCCAACCACACAGATATTTTTAAAACGGGAAGCCAAGAGTTTGACCAATTGATACTGGGCATGGTTGGTATCTTGATACTCATCAACGTGGATGTATTGGAATTTTTGCTGGTAGTAGGTCAAGACATCAGGATTTTGATCAAAGAGACGCAAGGTCAGCATAATCAAATCATCAAAGTCAACCGACTCCGACTGACGCAGTTCTTTCTGATAGGCTGTATAACACTGGGCCACGATTTGCGTGTACATATCTCCAGCTTGAGCAGCATAAGCCACATCATCAATCAGGTCATTCTTAGCATTGGAAATGGTTCCTAAGATGCTTCGTTCATTCCATTTTTTAGGATCCAAATTCAACTGCTTGAGAATCCGTTTCATGAGAGTTCGCTGTTCACCAGGATCGACAATTGTAAAATTACGATTGTAGCCAATATGGTCCGCATCGCGACGCAAAATACGAACACACATGGAGTGAAAGGTCGCAATCAAACAGTCCTGAGTGGCTGGATTGAGGCTATAAGCACGCTCCTTCATCTCACGCGCAGCCTTATTTGTAAAGGTAATGGCCAAGATATTCCAAGGATTGACCAGTTTTTCATCAATCAGATAAGCAATGCGGTGGGTCAAAACACGGGTCTTTCCAGAACCAGCCCCCGCCATGATCAACAAGGGACCTTCTGTCGTTTGCACCGCCTCAGCCTGACGGTCATTCATTCCATTTAATAATGCGTTCATCTTCTCTTCCTTACTCTTGAAGTCAATATTTCTATTATATCAGAATTCAGGGAAAATATCTTTACCTAGACTGGTTACGTCTAGAAGGCAACTTCTTATATCTAGATAAAAAATGAGCTTGGATATTATTTCCAAACTCATTTAAAGTCAATTGCAATATACTAAAACAAGCCTAATACTGTTCCATCGCTTTCAACATCCATGTTGAGGGCTGCTGGTCGTTTTGGAAGTCCAGGCATGGTCATGACATCACCAGTAAGAGCAACGATGAAGCCTGCACCTAATTTTGGTACCAATTCACGAATGGTAATTTCAAAGTTTTCAGGTGCTCCAAGTGCATTTGGATTGTCTGAAAAACTATATTGAGTTTTAGCCATACAGATTGGCAATTTGTCCCAACCATTCTGAACGATTTGAGCGATTTGCGTTTGAGCTTTCTTTTCGAAGTTTACTTTTGAACCACGGTAGATTTCAGTAACAATCTTTTCAATCTTTTCTTGGACAGAAAGGTCATTGTCATACAAACGTTTGTAGTTAGCTGGGTTTTCAGCGATAGTCTTGACAACCGTTTCAGCAAGAGTTACTCCACCTTCTGCACCATCAGCCCAGACACTTGCCAACTCAACTGGTACATCGATTGAGGCACAAAGTTCTTTTAAGGCTGCAATTTCAGCTTCTGTATCAGAAACAAATTCATTGATTGCTACAACTGCAGGTACTCCAAATTTACGAATATTTTCAACGTGGCGTTTCAAGTTAGCAAAACCTGCACGCACTGCTTCTACGTTTTCTTCAGTAAGAGCGTCTTTAGCCACACCACCGTTCATCTTAAGGGCACGAAGGGTTGCGACAATGACAACTGCATCTGGAGATGTTGGCAATTTTGGTGTCTTGATATCAAGGAATTTTTCAGCACCAAGGTCTGCACCAAAACCAGCTTCAGTAACTGTGTAATCAGCCAAGTGAAGGGCTGTTGTCGTCGCCAAGACAGAGTTACAGCCATGAGCAATATTTGCAAATGGACCACCGTGTACAAAGGCAGGTGTACCGTAAATTGTCTGAACTAGGTTCGGTTTAATAGCATCCTTCAAAATCAAAGCCAAGGCACCTTCAACCTGCAAATCACCTACAGAAACAGGTGTACGGTCATAGCGATAACCAATTACGATATTAGCCAAACGGCGTTTCAAGTCCTCGATATCCGTAGCCAAGCAAAGAATGGCCATGATTTCGGAAGCAACGGTAATATCAAAGCCATCCTCACGTGGAATACCGTTTAGAGGACCACCAAGTCCAACAGTCACATGGCGAAGAGCACGATCGTTCAAGTCAACGACACGTTTCCAGAGGATACGACGTTGGTCAATTCCAAGCTCATTCCCTTGGTGCAAGTGGTTGTCAATCAAGGCAGAAAGAGCATTGTTAGCAGTTGTAATGGCATGCATGTCTCCAGTGAAGTGAAGGTTGATGTCTTCCATTGGCAGCACTTGAGCATAACCACCACCAGCTGCACCACCCTTAATTCCCATTACTGGACCAAGAGATGGTTCGCGAATAGCAATCATGGTTTTCTTGCCAATCTTATTCAAGGCATCCGCAAGACCAATGGTAATGGTTGATTTTCCTTCACCTGCAGGTGTTGGGTTGATGGCAGTAACCAAAATCAATTTCCCAACTGGATTGCTCTCAACTGCACGAATTTTATCAAGGCTGAGCTTAGCCTTGTATTTTCCATACAACTCCAAATCGTCGTAAGAAATACCAAGTTTCTCTACAACATCAACAATTGGCTTCAACTCAATACTCTGTGCGATTTCAATATCTGTTTTCATTCAAAACTCCTCTAACCTCTTATATGATAATTCATTATAACACAAAACAAGATTTTTAACATCCCAAAACTCTCTAAACGTTCGTAAATATCCCTGTTTTTAAGGTTTTTAGAGTTCTTTCTTAAATTTTATATGGCTTTATAGTTTAAAACTATAGTAGATTCTTTTTATTTTCTATATATATTCAAGCGCTTTCTTTTGCTTATTATTTTTTTTTTGGTACAATAGTGCTATGAAAATTTTAGTTACATCGGGCGGTACCAGTGAAGCTATCGATAGCGTCCGCTCTATCACTAACCATTCTACAGGTCGCTTGGGGAAAATCATCACAGAAACCTTGCTTGCTGCAGGGCATGAAGTTTGTTTAATTACGACAAAACGAGCTCAGAAGCCAGAAGCTCACCCTAATCTAAGCATTCGAGAAATTACCAATACCAACGACCTTCTACTGGAAATGCAAGAACGGGTTGCAGATTATCAGATTTTGATTCACTCAATGGCGGTGTCCGACTACACTTCTGTTTATATGACAGGACTTGAGGAAGTTCAGGCTAGCTCCAATCTAGAAGAATTTTTAAGCAAGCAGAATCATCAGGCTAAGATTTCTTCAACCGACGAGGTTCAGGTCTTATTCCTGAAAAAAACACCCAAGATCATCTCTCTAGTCAAGGAATGGAATCCTGCTATTCATCTGATTGGTTTTAAACTACTAGTTGATGTATCTGAAAATCATCTAATTGACACTGCTAGAAACAGTCTTATCAATAATCAAGCAGACTTAATCATTGCAAATGACCAGACTCAAATTTCAACAGACAAGCATCGTGCTATCTTTGTTGAGAAAAATCAACTTCAATCAGTTAATACTAAGGAAGAAATTGCAGAACTCCTCCTTGAAAAAATTCAAGCCTACCATTCTTAGAAAGGAAAGATATGGCACATATTCTCTTGGCTGTAACAGGGTCAATCGCCTCTTACAAGTCGGCAGATTTAGTCAGTTCTCTAAAAAAACAAGGTCATCAAGTCACGGTTTTAATGACTCAGGCCGCTACAGAGTTTATCCAACCTTTGACACTACAGGTCTTATCACAGAATCCTGTCCACCTTGATGTGATGAAGGAACCCTATCCTAATCAGATTAATCATATCGAACTTGGAAAAAAGGCAGATTTATTTATCGTAGCCCCTGCAACAGCTAACACAATTGCAAAGCTAGCCCACGGCTATGCTGACAACATGGTAACCAGCATAGCTCTAGCCTTGCCCAAAAATATTCCTAAACTAATAGCTCCTGCTATGAATACAAAAATGTATGACCATCCGGCAACTCAGACTAATCTGAAAACATTAGAAACATACGGCTATCAGCTGATTGCTCCTAAAAAATCCCTACTAGCTTGTGGAGACCATGGACGAGGAGCTTTAGCTGACCTCACAATTATTTTAGAAAGAATAAAGGAAACTCTCGATGAAAAAACGCTCTAATATTGCACCTATTGCTATCTTTTTTGCAACCATGCTCGTTGTACACTTTATGAGCTCGCTTGCCTTTAACCTTTTTCCATTTCCAATCAAACCGACCATTGTTCATATTCCTGTCATTATTGCCAGCATTATCTACGGTCCACGAGTTGGGGTTACACTTGGATTTTTGATGGGACTTCTTAGCTTGACAGTTAATACGATTACGATTCTACCTACAAGCTATCTCTTCTCACCATTTGTACCAAACGGAAACATCTACTCAGCTATCATTGCCATCGTCCCACGTATTTTGATTGGTTTAACTCCGTATCTAGTCTATAAACTAATGAAAAACAAGACTGGTCTGATTTTAGCTGGTGCCCTTGGCTCACTTACCAACACAGTCTTTGTACTTGGTGGAATTTTCTACCTTTTTGGAAATGTTTTTGATGGTAATATCCAAAAACTCCTAGCAACTGTTATCTCAACAAATTCGATTGCCGAATTAGTCATTTCCGCAGTTCTAACCCTAGCCATTGTTCCAAGATTACAAACTTTGAAGAAATAAAAACAATCTCCGCTTTCAAGCTTGAAGGTGGAGATTTTGTTCTATATTTTTTTATATTTAGTGAAAATTTTACCAGTATAATAGATTGAAATAAGATACCAACAAATAGATTAGGGAATTCAAATTAATTTCTAGAAATATTTTAGGATTCATGATGTACTATGCCAGTTTCAAACTACGATATTTATACTCAATGAAAATCAAAAAGCAAACTAGGAAGATAGCCGCAGGTTGCTCAAAACACGGTTTTGAGGTTGCAGACGGAAGCTGACGTGGTTTGAAGAGGTTTTCGAAGAGTATTAACTTAAAAATGGCCTATAAACCTAAGTAAATCCTTGCTTTATTGTCTTGTTTATAGTACTATACTAGTGTATATACAGTTAAAAAGGAGATTCTTATGAATACACGGAAAAAGACACAATTTATGACAATGACAGCCCTTTTAACGGCTATTGCGATTTTGATTCCAATTGTTATGCCCTTTAAGATTGTCATTCCACCTGCTTCTTACACTTTGGGGAGTCACATCGCTATTTTTATCGCTATGTTCTTATCGCCCTTGATGGCAATTTTTGTTATCCTAGCCTCAAGTTTTGGATTTTTGATGGCTGGCTATCCCATGGTTATCGTTTTTCGAGCTTTTTCCCATATCTTTTTTGGGACTTTGGGAGCTCTTTACCTACAAAAATTCCCCGATACACTAGATAAACCAAAATCTTCCTGGATTTTCAACTTTGTTTTAGCTGTCGTTCATGCCCTTGCTGAAGTATTGGCCTGTGTTGTTTTTTACGCAACTTCCGGTACCAATGTAGAAAATATGTTTTATGTTCTATTTGTACTAGTTGGATTTGGCACAATTATCCATAGTATGGTAGACTATACATTAGCACTAGCTGTCTATAAAGTGCTTCGAAAACGCCGTTAAAAGGAAAAGCTATGACAAAAGATCGCAAACAAGCCCTTCTCCAACTCTTGAAAGAAGCTCCTAAAGCCCTCAATGGCCAAAGTTTAGCTGAACATTTTCATGTTACACGCCAGGTCATTGTACAGGACATTGCAATTTTAAGAGCCGATGGCGCTCCTATCCTATCCACTAATCGTGGCTACATCTATAAGCAAATTGAAACCAATCCTTATGTTCACAAACTTTTCAAAGTGAAACATGAAGTTGAAGAAATCGGTCAAGAACTCCTTGCTATCGTTGATAATGGTGGACGTGTTCAAAATACCTTGATTGACCATCCCGTTTATGGAGAAATCGAAACCTTGCTGAAACTGTCTTGTCGCAGAGATGTGCAACATTTTCTAGAACAAGTCGAGCATTCAGATTTTAGACCTCTGTCTGAATTGACAGATGGCATCCATTACCACCTAGTCGAAGCTGAAACACAGCAAGACCTCCGCTATATCGAGGAGGCCTTGGATCAACTTGGTTACTTAGTAAAAGACTAGAAGATTTTCTTCTCCCAGCCATCTTCTATACGATGACGGTAGAAAAATTCAGATTTGTCCGGAGCTTCCATCATCTCCATCAAAGGTAGCATATCATAGGCCAGATCCAAGTTTGGAATCTGGTCTTTTTGAATCCAATAGCTCAAATAGTAACAATGATATTTAAAAACCACATTGAATGAAAATTAACAACTACTTGCTTACTAAAAATATATCACCAGTTATGTTGATCAACATTATCCTTAGTCACAAGATAAATTGGAGAAACTGTTTCTTTTTCCAGTTTTTTCCCTTGATAATGATCTATTGCTGATTGAATAGCAATTTCACCCATCTTAGCTGGTTGCTGAGCAATAGTGGCAGTAATATCACCTTTTGCAATAGCATCATGTGCATCTGGTTGACCATCAATACCAACAATTAATACATTGCTAAGACCAGCTGCTTTTACTGCTTGTGCAGCTCCTAACGCCATCTCATCATTCTGTGCAAAGATTGCTTGCACTTCTTTGTTTCCTTGAATCATATTTTGCGCTGTATTCAAAGCTTTTGCGCGGTCAAAATTAGCGGATTGACTAGAAAGAACATCTAAATTTGTCTTTGAAATTTGTTCAAATCCTTTACCTCTATCTACAGTTGCAGAAGCGCCAGGGACTCCTGATAATTCAAAAGTTTTTGCTTTTTCTCCCAATTGCTTGGTAATAAATTCTGCAGCCATTTTACCTGCTTCTACGTTATCAGAAGCAACAGTTGTCAAGACTTCACCTCCATTACTACCGCGGTCAATTAAGATTACCGGAATATTTGCATTATTAGCAGCTTTAATAGATGTAACAATTGCATCAGAATCAACTGGATTAATTAGTAAAGCATCAACATTTTGACTAATAAAATTTTGAATATCATCTGCTTGTCTAGCAGCATCATCTTGTGCATCTGCTATCTTCAAAGTTACTTCTTTTTCTCTTGCGGCTTTTTCAAGACCATCTTTCATAGCTACAAAATAGGGATTGTTAGTAGTCGAAATAGAAACTCCTAATTTTAATTCTTTTGCCGACTTTTGAATCGTAGATTTATTATCATTTGATGAATTTCCTAAACCAGTTTTTCCACAAGCTACTAAAGCAAAAATAAATGTTACAAACAAAGCAAAAATGCTAATTTTTTTAATATTTTTCATGTTATTACTCCTCGTAATATATATCTATAGGGATAGTTTCAATCCCGATTATTGTACGTCATCTAATAAATTGTTACTATTTCCAAAAAAATTGAAAATTATTCTACTGTTTTACAACTTTAAAACGATCAATCAGAACAGCAATTAAGATTACAACTCCTTTTACTACTTGTTGCCAAAATGCTGAAACACCGATAATATTAAGTCCATTATTCAAAACCCCAATAATTAAAGCACCTATTAAGGTCCCCAGTATGCGACCTTTACCTCCTGATAAAGAGGTTCCCCCAAGAACAACAGCTGCAATAGCATCCATTTCATAACTAGCACCTGCTGTTGGTTGAGCAGAACTTAAGCGTGATGTTATAATCAATCCAGAAATTGAAGCCATAATACCTGAAATTGAATAAATGATAATTTTCACTTTATTTAGTTTCACACCTGATATATATGCTGCTTTTTCATTCCCCCCTATAGCATACACAGATTTACCAAATGCTGTTTTATGAAGTAAAACATATAAAACAATAAATACAATAAACATAATAATTACAGGAAATGGAATTCCGACTATATAACCTTGCCCCAAAAATTGAAATAAGAATGTATCACTTAATCCTTTTGTGATAGGATTCCCATTTGTATAAACAAGTGTTGCGCCTCTAAAAATAGTCATAGTTGCTAAAGTAACGATAAATGGAGCTAATTTCCCGTAGGAAATCAATAAACCATTCATCATCCCCAGAATGCAACCCAAAATTAAAGAGATGAGAATTGCTAACGTAACAGGCATTCCAGATCCTAATAGGCCAGCGGTTAGCGCACTGGATAAGGCTAAAATTGATCCAACTGATAAATCAATTCCACCTGTTAGAATAACAAAGGTCATTCCAAAAGCGATCAGTGCATTTGATGTTACTTGCAATAGTAAATTTAACAGATTATTTGCTGTTAAAAAATTTGAATTGATAATAGTGATGACAGCCATTAAAATTATCAATGCTATTACTGTTGTCAATTCTGACATATACTTCATAGTATTTTTCACACTATTGTCCTCCTGTGGCTAGTTGCATAACTTTTTCTTGTGTAGCTTCTTGACGTGTTAATTCTCCACTAATTCTTCCTTCATGCATGACCATAATGCGATCACTGACTCCGATCACTTCTGGTAAATCTGAAGATACCATAATAATCGGCACACCTCGTTCAGCCAATTCATTCATTAATTGGTAAATTTCACGCTTAGCACCAACATCTACCCCACGAGTTGGCTCATCTAGAATCAGTACTTTTGGAGCAATACCTATCCATTTTGCTAAAACTACTTTCTGTTGATTACCACCAGAAAGTGTCCCAACTTCCTTATCTGGATAACCTGATTTAATTCGTAGCCTATCAATTAAACGTTGTACAAATATATCACTTGTTTTATTATCAAAAATGCCATTTTTAACAAAATCACGAGTACTAGGTAAAGTTATATTATCTTTAATAGAAAAATCTAAAATCAATCCCTCATCTTTACGATCTTCTGTTAAGAAACCAATTCCATGCTTAATTGCTTCAAAAGGATTTTTAATTATCAGTTCTTCTTCATTTATTATAATTTGACCAGATTTTAAAGAATCAATTCCAAAAATTGCTCTCATTATTTCAGTACGACCAGCACCCATCAAACCAGAAAAACCAAGAATTTCCCCTTGACGTACATAGAAAGAAATATCCGTAAAAGCATCACCAGAAAGATTCTTAGCTTGAAAAACAATATTCCCAATCTCAGCCTTTTTTTCTGGATAATAATCTTCTAATTCACGCCCCACCATCTTTTGAACTAATTCATCCGCATTAGTTAACTTCGTTCTCTTGGTATCAATTACAAACCCATCCCTCATAACAGTTATAAGATCTGTAATCTTAAAGATTTCTTCCATCCGATGTGAAATATACACAATACCTACACCATCAGATTTTAATCCTTCTATCACTTTAAAAAGTGTTTCAGTTTCACGATCAGTTAAAGCTGCTGTGGGTTCATCCATAATTAACAAGGAAACTTCTGATAATAAACATTTTGCTATTTCTATCATTTGTTGTTGTCCGACTGATAATTGACCAATGATTGCATCGAGAGGAATAGAGATATTAAGACGTTTAAATGCTTCTTTAGCTTTCCTTTCCATACTAGCTTTATCTAGAAACCCAATCGAATTTTTAATTTCTCTTCCTAAAAAAAGATTATCAAGTACAGTCATATCTGGCCAAGTATTCATTTCTTGATGAATAAAACTCAGTCCAAACCGTTCTGCCTCTTGAGGATTAGAAAATGTTTTTTCTTTTCCATCAATAAAAATAGTTCCTGAAGTAGCTGGAAAAAGTCCAGTTAAAATATTCATTAAGGTTGATTTGCCTGCACCATTCTCTCCCATTAAAGCATGAACTTCTCCTGAATTAAGAACCAAATCAATACTTTCTAAAACACGATTATTCCCAAAAGATTTTGAAATATTCTTCATTTCAATTTTCATAGGCAACTCCCTTCTAAATAATAACTCCTGATTGCAAGATTATATTCGAATATGGTGTATCTTCCCCAGTGCGAATAACTGCCTTAACTGTAGTATTCATAGCTTTCAATTCTTCATGACTAATATATTCAATAATTATATTCGATCCTAAAAGATCTAGAACTGCTTGCCACTGTTCTTTGTTTTTTTCCTTAATTTCTTCTGCTAAGAAAATTTTTTCAATAAGTACATGATCTGAATATTCTTTTAAAACTTCTAAAAAACTTGGACTACCTTTTCTTAATGCTAAATCAATTTTATCAATACCTTTTGGAACTGGCAATCCTAAATCTCCAATACAAACCAAATCCATATGACCTAAATCATCAGCTAGTTTTGCTATATTACTATTTAAAATCCCATATTTCTTCATATCCTGGATGCTCCTTTATTTCTTTCAAACTCGGCATGCCACCTTGCGCTCCAAATCTTTGAACAGAAAGATGTGAAGCAATCGTTGCAAAGGACAATGCAACATTCATCTCTTTTCCTTTTGAGACAGCATAAGCAAAAGCACCATTAAACGTATCTCCTGCTCCTGTAGTATCAACTACTTCTGCTTTTATAGCAGGAATCTTCTGAACTGCTGCCCCATCATAATAAATAGAACCTTCAACTCCTAATGTCACAATCATTTTATTAGGATAAATTTTAATAATTTCTTCTAATTTCTTATCTGGAAAAAGCTCTGAACATTCATGCTCATTAGGAGTAATAAAATCACAAAAAGGAATCATCTCTATATCTGTTTCTCTAGCTGGTGCAGGATTGTAAAGTACCTTAACTTTATTTTCTTGACAAAATTTAGCTATAGATAGGTTGGCTTCATGTGGTATTTCATTCTGTAATACAACAATACTTGCATCACTAATCAATTCCCACTCATTTTTCCAATCATTTGTTTTAACTAAATTATTCGCTCCGGGATAATAAATAATTCTATTATCACCTCCATATAAAGTAATTTGTGCAACTCCTGTAGATTGTGGTACCGTTCCCACATGTTCTGTAGAAATATTATTATTTTGCAGATTACTTAGTAAATCTGCTGAAAAAATATCTTCTCCGACGTTTCCAAATATGTAAATATTATCTTCTACACTGGATAATCTACCAATAGCTACAGCTTGATTTGCACCTTTTCCACCCGGAACTATATTAAATGAATCCCCAAAAATCGTTTCACCTCCTTCTGGAATCCTTTTTGTTCTCATAACTAAGTCCATTGAAATACTTCCAACAACAACAATTTTACTCATTACTTTCTCCTTAATGTATTTCTTTCTACGTATCTAACAGGTAGTTTAATTTTAGCTTCATCTATAGAGAACTTATTTGCCATATTATAGATTAGCTTTGCAGCCTGTTCTCCCATTTTATATGATGATTGGTGAATAGTTGATAAAGAAGGATAAATAAATTGACTAAGTACAATATCATCATAACCAATGATTTGAATATCATCTGGGATTTTTTTACCAATTGCTAAAATTTCATGAATATAAGCTATCGCATGAATATCAGAAGGCGCTATAATACTATCAATATTTGGATTTCTTTTTAGATTCTCTTTAGCTTCTGTTTGAATTTTTTCAAACTCAAATGTTTCACTTTCTTCAATACGAATCTCTAAAGATTTATTCCTCAAATAGTTTAAACTTGCTTCAAATCGTTCCGCAATGTTCTCAGCTTTATCATCTAAAACTTTAATAATCATAACTTGCTTAGCGCCAGCATTCCAAATTGCTTTAGCAGCCAAACGTCCACCCAACTGATTATCAGAAAAGACACCGTAACCTGTATCTTTACTAATCCGGTCAACCACAACGACAGGTAACGTCAGATTTGGAAATTCCTTTGTAAAGTCAAGTGTCGTTATAATACCAGCTGCATTTGTTTTTAACAAAAGGTTTATATATTCTTCTAACGAATCATGATCTGAAATAGTACCAACCATAATCCTATAACCTTTATCTTTCAAATATGATTCAGCTCCTCGAACCAATCTTGGGAAGAAGGGATTAGAAATATCTGGCAATAAGAGTCCTACCATTTGATTTTTTTTAGTTTTCAAAGATTGTGCTAATACATTCGGCGTGTAATTTAATTTCTTGATAGCATTTTTTATCTTTTCTCTAGCATCATCTCCGACATAGCCTTTTTTCGAAATATATCTTGAAACTGTTGATTTTGATACTCCAGCTTCTTCAGCAACCTGTTTTATTGTAGTCATCACTCCTCCTTCTTACGTTGTGGAACCGTTCCCTTATTTATATAGTAAGCGTTTTCTTTTATTTTGTCAATACTTTTTTAGAAATATTTTAAATTTATTTCAGAGTACACATGTTTTTACTAATATCCTATTACTATTAGATACGAAACACAACAAGACCTCCACTATATTGAGGAGGCCTTGGATCAGCTAGGTTATTTAGTAAAAGACTAGAAGATTTTCTTCTCCCAATCATCTTCTGTACGGCGAGGGTAGAAAAACTCTGATTTGTCAGGAGCTTCCATCATCTCCATCAAGGGTAACATATCATAGGCCAGATCCAAGTTTGGAATCTGGTCTTTTTGCACCCAAGAAACTTCTCCTTCATCTGAAGAGCGAAGGCTACCAGAGAACTCAGTCGCCTTATAACAAATGACAATATAGCGCCCACCTGTATCTAGTGGCCAATTTTTAATGCCGACAAGTTGAGGATTTTGGATAGTCAATCCTGTTTCTTCGTAGATTTCACGAATGACAGACTCCGCAAAAGCCTCACCATTTTCAACATGACCTCCAGGAAAGGCATAACCAGACCAGCGATTTGTTTCAGGAGAGCGATACTGCATAACCACGCGCTGAGTTTCGGGGTCTTCAATCAGACAAATGTTTGTTAAAATTGTTAATTGGGAACGGGACATATTTTCTCCTTTAGATACTATTCTAATCCAACGCCTTGACTTCCAGCATCATATCACGAATCTGAGCTGCGAGTTCAAAGTCAAGCACTTCGACAGCTTCTTGCATTTGTTTTTCTAGTTTCTTGACGAGGTCTTTGCGTTCTTGTTTATTAAGGCTATTAATATCGACTTCCTTGTCCTCTTCCTTAGCAACTGCCTTGGTCACGGCAATAAGATCACGGATTTCTTTCTTGATGGTTTGAGGTACGATACCATGCTCTTCATTATAAGCCATCTGGATTTTCCGACGGCGGGCAGTTTCATCAATGGCACGTTGCATAGACTGAGTCATCGTGTCCGCATACATGATGACATGTCCTTCGCTGTTACGGGCAGCACGTCCAATAGTTTGGATTAAGCCACGTTCGTTACGGAGGAAGCCTTCCTTGTCAGCATCTAGAATGGCTACGAGACTCACTTCAGGTACGTCAATCCCTTCACGGAGCAGGTTAATTCCGACCAAGACATCAAAGACACCCAAGCGCAGATCACGGATAATCTCCGTCCGTTCCAAGGTCTTGATATCCGAGTGCATGTACTTGACCTTGATACCCATTTCCTTGAAGTAGTCGGTCAAGTCCTCTGCCATTTTCTTAGTCAAAGTGGTGATAAAGGTTCGTTCATTCTTTTCAACACGGGCATTGATTTCACCCAAAAGGTCATCAATCTGTCCCATAGTCGGACGGACTTCTACCTCTGGATCCAAGAGTCCTGTTGGACGAATGATTTGCTCAATCACTGTCTCGGTCTGTTCATTTTCATAGTCACCAGGTGTCGCTGAAACGTAAACAATCTGATGAACGTGACTCTCAAACTCCTCCCGACGGAGAGGACGATTGTCCAAAGCTGATGGCAAACGGAAACCATAATTAACCAGCATTTCCTTACGCGAACGGTCACCATTGTACATACCTTTGATTTGTCCCATAGTCATATGACTCTCGTCAATCATAATCAAGAAATCATCTGGAAAGAAGTCGAGAAGCGTATAAGGTGGCTCACCTTCGCTACGGCCATCCATATGGCGTGAATAGTTTTCAACCCCATTTGTATAGCCCATCTCGCGCAGCATTTCGATATCGTACTCTGTCCGCTGCTTCAAACGCTGAGCTTCAAGTAATTTGCCTTCCTTCTCAAAGACAGCTAACTGCTCCTCCAACTCTGCCTGAATCTTGGCAATAGCCACTTCCATATGGTCGTCATTGGTCACAAAGTGAGTAGCTGGGAAAATCGCCAAATGATCCACTTCTCCCAATACCTGGCCTGTCAGAGCCTCAACCTCACGGATACGGTCAATCTCGTCTCCGAAAAACTCCACTCGAAAGGCATGTTCATCACGGGAAGCAGGGAAAATCTCCACTACATCCCCACGCACACGAAATCTTCCCCGTTGGAAATCAATATCATTACGTTCAAACTGGATATCAACCAAGTCATTCAAGAGTTTATCACGAGAAATTTCAAGACCTGGACGGAGACTAACGACACTATCAGCGTATTCCTTGGGCGAACCCAAACCATAGATACAAGAGACAGAAGCCACAACAATGACATCATTACGCTCCAAAAGAGCCGAAGTCGCTGAGTGGCGGAGTTTATCAATCTCGTCATTGACAGAGCTGTCCTTCTCAATATAGGTATCACTAGAAGGAACATAGGCCTCTGGCTGGTAATAATCATAGTAAGACACAAAATACTCAACAGCATTCTCAGGGAAAAATTCCTTAAACTCCCCATAGAGCTGTCCTGCCAGAGTCTTATTGTGGGCGATGACCAGAGTGGGTTTATTGACTTTGGAAATGACCTGACTCATGGTATAGGTCTTCCCTGTACCAGTCGCCCCCATCAGAATCTGAGCTTTTTCGCCCCCCTCGATATTATCAACCAACTGCTCGATAGCTTGGGGTTGGTCTCCTGATGGTTCATATTTTGATACTAGTTTAAATTGATTGTCTGTAATGCGATTGATCATAAGAATCCTCTCTCCATGTGCTATTCCTATTTTAGCATACTTGTAACATTTTCACGAAGAAAAGGACGGACCGAAGTCACATCCTTTCATTTTCTTTCTTTAATTGATAAGCGAGATAGACAATCAGCAGTAGCAAGATCAGACTTGTCATGATAGATCCTTCTATCCCAAAAGAGCCACCTGATAGCCAATCTTGATTACCTTGTGGTAAAAAGGTCATCAAAGACGTTCCTGACGGCTGACCACTAACTAAAATCCCAAAAAGATTTCCCTGAGCAAAATTCCAAGCCCCATGAATACCTGCTACACCCCAAACTGTATCTGTTTTGAGGAGGTAAAGTGACATGGCAACTCCGAATAAAAAGAGATTCACTAGAGATAGAGGGGTGAGACCAGAATTTCCCGCATGAAGCAGGGTAAAGAACAGGCTAGATATAAGAACAGCTAGTTTTAGATTGGTTCTTGAGGCCAATTGAGGAAGGAGCCAAGCACGGGCCACCACTTCTTCTGTTGTCCCCTGTAAAATCCAAAATGGAACGGTAAAAATGACAAAGGCTAGCGAATAAGGATTCAAGTGAATGGACTCAAAACGATATTGCCCTAATGCTACTAAACCTAACAAGGTCAGAAGAAAAAGTGCCAGACCTATACCAAATCCTTTAAGAAGATTGCTGAAGAAATTCTCTCTATAAAATCCCAAGGTTCGAATAGGTCTTTTCTCAACTTTTCTAGTCCATCTGAACACAGTGTTGAGTATAAAACCAAAAGCCAGTAAATCTAAAATTAAATGAAAGTCACTTGTTTTATCCATCAAGTTTTGCTCCAAAGTCTGCAAGTAGGTTGCAAGATTTTGACCAGCCTCTCCAAAATTTCTAGCAAGTCCGATGAGAGCTAACAAACTAATACCATACAGAGTATAAGCCACAAACTCTCCTATGAAGACAAAAGCAAAGGCTAACAAGGGGCTTGTGTAAAGGTTTAACCGCATTTTGGAAGCTTGGAAGTCTTTAAATATTCTTTTGTTCTTCATATTACTGTCCTGTTTTCTTCTACTATATACTATTATTATAGCACTTTATAGTAGCAATTCAAGAAGGAAAAGAAAATATGGATGTTATATTTTCTAACACGAAAATATAAAAATTTGCCTTTTTTTACTTTTTCTGATATAATGGGAAAATATTCGGAAAAGGAGACTAAAAATGAAGAAAAAATTTCTAGCATTTTTGCTAATTTTATTCCCAATTTTCTCATTAGGTATTGCGAAAGCTGAAACGATTAAGATTGTTTCTGATACCGCCTATGCACCTTTTGAGTTTAAAGATTCAGATCAAACTTATAAAGGAATTGATGTTGATATTATCAACAAAGTCGCTGAGATTAAAGGATGGAACATTCAGATGTCTTATCCTGGATTTGACGCAGCGGTCAATGCGGTTCAAGCTGGTCAAGCTGACGCTATCATGGCAGGAATGACAAAGACTAAAGAACGTGAAAAAGTCTTCACCATGTCTGATACTTATTATGATACAAAAGTTGTCATTGCAACTACAAAGGCACATAAGATTAGTAAATATGACCAATTAACTGGCAAAACCGTTGGTGTTAAAAACGGAACTGCTGCTCAACGTTTTCTTGAAACAATCAAAGATAAATACGGCTTTACTATTAAAACATTTGACACTAGTGATTTGATGAACAACAGCTTAAGTGCTGGTGCAATTGATGCCATGATGGATGACAAACCTGTTATCGAGTATGCCATTAACCAAGGTCAAGACCTCCATATCGAAATGGATGGGGAAGCTGTAGGGAGTTTTGCTTTCGGTGTTAAAAAAGGAAGCAAATACGAGCACCTAGTTACTGAATTTAACCAAGCCTTGGCTGAAATGAAAAAAGATGGTAGTCTTGATAAAATCATCAAGAAATGGACTGCTTCATCATCTTCAGCAGTTCCAACTACAACTACTCTAGCGGGCTTAAAAGCCATTCCTGTTAAAGCTAAATACATCATTGCCAGCGATTCTTCTTTTGCACCTTTTGTTTTCCAAAATTCAAGCAACCAATACACTGGTATTGATATGGAATTGATTAAGGCAATCGCTAAAGACCAAGGTTTTGAAATTGAAATCATCAACCCTGGTTTCGATGCCGCTATTAACGCTGTCCAAGCTGGTCAAGCAGATGGTATCATTGCTGGTATGTCTGTCACAGATGCTCGTAAGGCGACTTTTGATTTCTCAGATTCATACTACACTGCAAACACAATCCTCGGCGTCAAAGAATCAAGTACCATTGCTTCTTATGAAGATTTGAAAGGGAAGACGGTTGGTGTTAAAAACGGAACTGCTTCTCAAACCTTCCTAACAGAAAATCAAAGCAAATACGGTTATCAAATTAAAACCTTCGCTGATGGTTCATCAATGTATGATAGTTTAAACACTGGTGCCATTGATGCTGTTATGGATGATGAACCTGTTCTCAAATATTCTATCAGCCAAGGTCAAAAATTGAAAACACCAATCCCTGGAAGTCCAATCGGAGAAACAGCCTTTGCCGTTAAAAAAGGCACAAATCCAGAATTGATTGAAATGTTCAACAACGGACTTGCAAACCTTAAAGCAAACGGAGAATTCCAAAAGATTCTTGATAAATACCTAGCTAGCGAATCTTCAACTACTTCAACAAGCACTGTTGACGAAACAACTATCTGGGGCTTGCTTCAAAACAACTACAAACAACTCCTTAGCGGGCTTGGTATCACTCTTGCTCTAGCTCTTATCTCATTTGCTATTGCTATTGTTATCGGGATTATCTTCGGTATGTTTAGCGTTAGCCCATACAAATCTCTTCGTGTGATCTCTGAGATTTTCGTTGACGTTATCCGTGGTATTCCTTTGATGATTCTTGCAGCCTTCATCTTCTGGGGAATTCCAAACTTCATCGAGTCTATCACAGGCCAACAAAGTCCAATTAACGACTTCGTAGCTGGTACTATCGCCCTCTCACTCAATGCAGCGGCTTATATCGCTGAAATCGTTCGTGGTGGTATTCAGGCCGTTCCAGTTGGTCAAATGGAAGCTAGCCGAAGCTTGGGTATCTCTTATGGAAAAACCATGCGTAAGATTATCTTGCCACAAGCAACTAAATTGATGTTGCCAAACTTTGTTAACCAATTCGTTATCGCTCTTAAAGATACAACCATCGTTTCTGCTATCGGTTTGGTTGAACTCTTCCAAACTGGTAAGATTATCATTGCCCGTAACTACCAAAGTTTCAAGATGTATGCAATCCTTGCTATCTTCTATCTTGTAATTATCACACTTTTGACTAGACTAGCGAAACGCTTAGAAAAGAGGATTCGTTAATGGCAAAATTAAAAATTGATGTAAATGACTTACATAAGCAATATGGAAAAAATGAGGTTTTAAAAGGAATCACGACTAAATTCTATGAAGGAGATGTTGTTTGTATCATCGGCCCTTCAGGTTCTGGTAAATCAACCTTCCTCCGTAGCCTCAATCTTCTCGAAGAAGTTACTAGTGGTCACATCACTGTGAACGGCTATGATTTAACTGAAAAAACAACCAACGTTGACCACGTTCGTGAAAATATCGGAATGGTGTTCCAACACTTCAACCTCTTCCCTCATATGTCTGTTTTGGACAACATCACCTTTGCTCCTATTGAGCACAAGTTGATGACTAAGGAAGAAGCTGAGAAATTAGGAATGGAGTTGCTTGAAAAGGTTGGTCTAGCAGATAAAGCTAATGCCAACCCAGATAGCCTATCAGGTGGTCAAAAGCAACGTGTAGCCATCGCTCGTGGACTAGCAATGAATCCAGACATCATGCTCTTCGATGAACCTACTTCTGCCCTTGACCCTGAGATGGTTGGAGACGTACTGAACGTTATGAAGGAATTGGCTGAGCAAGGTATGACCATGATTATCGTAACCCATGAGATGGGATTTGCTCGTCAGGTTGCTAACCGCGTTATCTTTACTGCAGATGGTGAATTCCTTGAAGACGGAACACCTGACCAAATCTTTGACAACCCACAACACCCACGTCTGAAAGATTTCTTAGACAAGGTCTTAAACGTCTAAACTCAAACTGTAAGGATTTCCTTGCAGTTTTTTTCTATCTCGTATTGGATTTTTTGATTTTTCGGAAAATTATGTTAGAATTAAGT
Source organism: Streptococcus pseudopneumoniae (assembly GCF_001074975.1). Taxonomy (GTDB): domain Bacteria; phylum Bacillota; class Bacilli; order Lactobacillales; family Streptococcaceae; genus Streptococcus; species Streptococcus pseudopneumoniae_D. The sequence goes on from NZ_JUUO01000127.1 coordinate 146,841, forward strand.
TTATGAAATGAGATTTCCTCATACCTAGCAAGACTAGGAATAAAAATAGAAATTAGGTAGCTAGATGTCATCTAAGGTTATTGTTACAATTTTCGGTGCGAGTGGAGACCTGGCTAAACGCAAGCTCTACCCTTCCCTTTTTAGACTATATAAATCCGGCAATCTTTCCGAGCACTTTGCAGTTATTGGAACTGCCCGTCGTCCTTGGAGCAAGGAATATTTTGAATCTGTTGTAGTCGAATCTATCCTTGATTTGGCAGATAGTACCGAACAGGCTCAAGAGTTCGCTAGCCACTTCTACTATCAAAGTCATGATGTCAATGATACAGAGCACTACATTGCTTTACGTCAATTGCAGGCTGAACTAAATGACAAATATCAAGCTGAACACAACAAGCTCTTCTTCTTGTCTATGGCGCCTCAGTTCTTTGGAACTATTGCCAAACATCTCAAGTCTGAAAACATTGTAGATGGTAAAGGTTTTGAACGTTTAATCGTTGAGAAACCATTTGGTACAGATTACGCAACTGCAAGCAAGTTGAATGACGAACTCCTAGCAACATTTGACGAAGAACAAATTTTCCGTATCGACCATTATCTTGGTAAGGAAATGATCCAAAGCATCTTTGCAGTTCGCTTTGCAAACTTGATTTTTGAAAATGTTTGGAACAAGGACTTTATCGACAATGTTCAAATTACCTTTGCGGAGCGCTTAGGTGTTGAAGAACGCGGTGGCTACTATGATCAATCTGGTGCCCTCCGCGACATGGTACAAAACCATACACTACAACTTCTTTCTCTGCTTGCCATGGACAAACCAGCAAGCTTCACAAAAGACGAGATTCGTGCTGAAAAGATTAAGGTCTTTAAAAACCTCTATCACCCAACTGATGAAGAACTTAAAGAACACTTTATCCGTGGGCAATACCGCTCTGGTAAGATTGATGGTATGAAGTATATCTCTTACCGTAGTGAGCCAAATGTGAATCCAGAATCTACAACTGAAACCTTTGCATCTGGTGCCTTCTTTGTAGACAGTGATCGATTCCGTGGTGTTCCTTTCTTCTTCCGTACAGGTAAACGACTGACTGAAAAAGGAACTCATGTCAACATCGTCTTTAAACAAATGGATTCTATCTTTGGAGAACCACTTGCTCCAAATATTTTGACTATCTATATCCAACCAACAGAAGGTTTCTCTCTTAGCCTAAATGGGAAGCAAGTAGGAGAAGAGTTCAATTTGGTTCCTAACTCACTTGATTACCGTACAGATGCGACCGCTACTGGTGCTTCTCCTGAACCATACGAGAAATTGATTTATGATGTCCTAAATAACAATTCAACTAACTTTAGCCACTGGGATGAAGTTGGTGCGTCATGGAAATTGATTGACCGTATCGAAGAGCTCTGGGCTGAAAATGATGCCCCACTTCATGACTATAAAGCTGGAAGTATGGGACCTCAAGCCAGCTTTGACTTACTTGAAAAATTCGATGCCAAATGGACTTGGCAACCAGATATTGCCTATCGTCAAGATAGTCGCTTAGAATAAAAAAATTTCCTGCAAGTTTACGCCTTGCAGGATTTTTGCTTCTGATTAGATTAAGCCTTCCAAGAGACCTTTCATAAAGTTTTCTGAGTTAAACTCTCCAATATCATCGATTTTTTCACCAAAACCAATCAATTTTACAGGAATATTGAGTTCTTCTCGGATGGCTAGAACAACACCGCCTCGAGCTGTTCCATCAATCTTAGTCAAGACAATTCCTGTCAAAGGGGTAATTTTTGAAAATTCTTTGGCCTGTACAAGAGCATTTTGACCTGTTGATGCATCAAGAGCCAAGAAGGTTTCGTGGGGTGCTTCTGGCACAACACGTTTGATAATACGACCAATCTTTTCCAACTCAGCCATGAGGTTGTCCTTATTTTGCAGACGACCAGCAGTATCAATCATAAGAATATCGATACTTTCAGCGACAGCACGCTCCATGCCATCAAAGACTACACTGGCTGGGTCAGCTTTTTCAGGTCCAGTCACTACTGGAACATCTACACGTCGACCCCATTCAGCTAGCTGGGCTACTGCCCCTGCACGGAAGGTATCTGCCGCAACCAACATGACCTTCTTACCAGCTTGTTTGTAGCGGTGGGCTAATTTTCCGATAGAAGTTGTTTTCCCAACACCATTAACCCCCACAAAGAGCATGACTGTCAAGCCATCTTGGAAGTGAATACTTTCATCGTAGTTGCCATCCTTTTCATAAAGCTCAACCAATTTCTCAATGATGACACGGCGAAGTGCATCAGGTTTTTTGGCGTTTTCAAGCTTGGCTTCGTAGCGTAACTCCTCTGTTAAGTTAGAAGCGACCTGGACACCAACGTCACTCATAATCAGTAGTTCTTCCAGTTCCTCGAAAAATTCTTCATCAACAGAGCGGAAATTGGCAAAGAAGGCATTCAAACGAGCACCAAATCCTGTACGAGTTTTCTTGAGACTTCGGTCATATTTTTCCTGAACAGTTTCTTCTGCTTGAGGCCTTTCTGCTTCAAGAACTTCAAAACTATTTTCTTCTACAGTTTCTAGGAGCTCAGTATTATCTTCCTCTGCGACTTCTTGTGAGTTTGGAAATTCTTCTATTTCTTCTTGATGAACCTCAACGACTGGCTCTGAATCCGTACTTTCTTCAACTGTGACTTGGATTTTCTCTTCTTCAAACACAGCTTCTTCAGCAATTTCTGCTTCTTCCTGAGGAACTTCCTCAGCTTCTGTAAGGGTAGGCTCAACATCTTCAGACAAATCAAGATTTTCCAGAGCTTCTTTTACAACTTCTTTGATTTTAGGTTCTTCTTTTTTTCCGAATAGACGGTCAAATAATCCCATATCTTAGTTCTCCTTTAGCACATATTCTTCAATAGCCCAGGCAACAGCTTCTTCATCATTGGTCATTGGAGTCACTACATTTGCGACTGCCTTGACTTCAGGAACAGCGTTTTGCATGGCAACACCGAGCCCTGCCCACTCAATCATAGAAAGGTCATTGGCCTCATCACCACAGGCCATAACTTGGCTTTGGTCTATTCCTAGATGGCTGATTAGTTTTGCTAAACCTGTTGCTTTATGAACATTCTTTGGTGACCACTCTAGCAACATTTCACGTGATTTAAAGATTTCATATTGGTCAAACAATTCTGGAGAAATCTTCTGAATAGCTGCATCCAAGGGTTCTTGAGCAAAGGCAGTCACGCATTTATTATAGGTCATTTGACTAGACAAGTCTTCAAAGTCCACTGGAACAAAAGTCAAAGCTGGATTGAATTTGGCATAAAGACTTTCTTGGTCAGATTGAATTTGATAAACAGTTCCTTCTGAGATAGCATCAAGAGGCAGTGATAATTTCTCTGTTTCTTCATACAAGCGTGCCACATCATCATATGAAAAGACTGTTTTATCAAGGATTTCACCTGTATTTTTCTGAACCAAACCACCATTAAATGTAATCGTATACTCATCTTCATGGCCGTCAGTCCCTAGCTCATGGAGAAAGAAATCCATAGCTTTTAAGGGACGACCAGTTGTCAATACAACCTTAATACCACGATCACGCGCAGCTTTCAAGGTTGTCTTGGTACGATCCGTCAGCTTTTTATCAGTAGTCAGCAAGGTCCCATCCAAGTCCAATGCAATCAATTTTATATCTGCCATTATAAGCCCTCCATATAAGCTATAACCGACTGGTCTTTATGGTGACCAATCACAGTCTCTGCTAATTCTAAAATTTCTGATCGTGCATTTTCAGGAGCTACAGGATGTCCCACAACCTGCATCATATGCAAGTCATTTAGATTGTCTCCAAAAGCCATAACCTGATCCATTGTGATACCAAGTTTTTTAGCTAATTCAACAATGGCCACACCCTTATCAACATAGTCCAGAACAATATCAATGGATTCAAAGCCAGTTGTCATGGCCTTAACACCAGGAACGTTTTCGTTTACCCAAGCTTCCCCAGCTTCCAGCGTTTCTTCTGTGAAGTTGGTTGTAAATTTGAAAATGTCATCTGTGATATCTTCTAAACTCGCTACTTTTTGGATATTTTCGTTATAATGCTGACTCTCTTTCAAATAAGTTTCATCAACCGTATCTAGAACATAAGAGCCTCTTTTCCCTGTTAAAAGCAATTTATTGATATCTACATAAGGTGACGTTTTCAGCTTTTCAAAAGTCGTCAAATAAAACTCACGAGACATGGTCGCTTCATACAAGTCTTGACCTTGATATTCTACCAAACTGCCATTTTCCGCAATGAAAATAATATCCTCACGAACATCAGCAAATAATTTTTCTAGAGATAAAAATCCGCGCCCCGAAGCCACCGCAAAGTAAATCCCTTTTTCCTTGTAGGAAACCAAGAGAGACTTGAGGCGGTCCATATCAAAGCACCCATTCCCATCTAGGAAGGTTCCATCCATATCTGTTGCTACTAGTTTAATTGTCATCCTTCAATACTTTCTAAATCTTTTAACTTCACAGAAACAATTTTTGAGACACCTGATTCTTGCATGGTCACTCCATAGATGGAATCAGCCGCCGCCATAGTTCCCTTACGGTGGGTTACGACGATAAACTGGCTATCCTTGTCAAAACGGTTGAGGTAATCTCCAAAGCGTTTAACATTGGCTTCGTCCAGCGCAGCCTCTACCTCATCCAAGATAACAAAAGGGATAGTCTTAACTCGAATGATAGAGAAAAGCAAAGCAAGAGCCGATAGAGCTTTTTCACCACCACTCATGAGGTTAAGAGACTGGATTTTCTTGCCTGGTGGTTGGACAGAAATCTCAACCCCAGCTGTCAGCAGGTCTCCTTCAGTCAAGATCAAGTCTGCCTGTCCTCCACAAAACATCTGCTTGAAGGTCACTTTAAAGGACTCACGAATAGCTTCAAAGGTTGATTTAAAGCGTTCCTTGACCTCATCATTCATCTCTGTAATGGTTTCAAGAAGCAAATTTTTCGCTGACAAAATGTCATCTCGCTGACTATTCAAGAAATCCAGACGGTTGTGGACTTCTTCATACTGGTCAATAGCTTCTATATTGACAGGACCCAGTGAGCGAATAGCCTTCTCTAAATCCTTAACCTCTTGCTCTGCCAGATTGAGATTTTCCAACTCATGCGCCTTTTCTAGAGCTTCAGTATAGCTAATCTGGTACTGGTCTGTTAATTGACTTTGTAAATGGCGCAAGCGCTCGCTGACTTTTTCTTTCTTGGCTTCAGCACGTGTTTGCTTGCGAATCCACTCCTCATTCTGCTGGCGAGCCTGGTCCAAATGACTAGCAATATCATCTAGTTGACCTTCAATATCATCCAATTCAAACTGCTTGCGAATCAAACCTTGTTGGAGATTTGTTTTCTGAGTTTTGGCTTCTTCAGCCTGTTGACTGAGCAGTTCTGTATCAACCTTCTCCAGATTATCAACCTTTTCTTGAAGAAGGCGCTGGATCTCCTCTTGTTCGATATCTAGATTATTTAGTTCCTTACCTAAACGTTCAATATCCGCAACTTCGTAACGTTTTTGCCCTAGCAATTCTGTCTTAAGCAGGCGAGCTTGCGCTAGCTCTTCTTGCAAGTTTTGATAACGTTCTTGGATGGCATTTTTGTTAGACTTAATCTCTTCAATCTCAGCTTCCAAAGTTTGCTTGTCACTGGCGATTGCAGCAAGGCGCTCCTGGCATTTTTCCTTATCTGCTTGCCAATCTCCTTCAGAAAGACGATCTAATTCCTCTACTTGAAGTTTCCAAAGAGTTTCTAATTCTTCAACTTGCTGACTGGTTTGCTGATAAGCGAGGGACAAGCCTTGCTCCTGAATACGAGCCTGCTCTCCTTGAGATTTGATGGCTTCTAATCTTTCTGTCAACGTAGCCATCTCGTCTTGTAAGGTCTTCAAACTCGACTCTTCTGAACGCAAGCTTGCTTCTTCTTCAGCAATTTCTTTTTGTAATTGCTCCAGTTCTGGCTTGATAAAAATGCTGTTATTCTGGCGATTGGCACCACCTGCATAAGAACCACCTGTGCGCAACTCTGTCCCATCCAATGTCACCATACGAACCTGATAATGAACCTGGCGAGCTGCTGCACGCGCATGTTCCACGCTATCAAAAATAGCTGTCGTGGCTAGCAAATTCTTGAAAATAGCTTCTAGTCTAGTATCGAATGTCACCAGCTCATCTGCCATGCCCAGAAATCCTGGACTTGTAGCAATAGCATCTTGATTCTGACTAGAAATCGTACGGGCCTTGATCGTTGTCAACGGAAGGAAGGTCGCACGACCAGCTCTGGTTCGTTTAAGGAAATCAATGGCTCTAGTTGCTGCATGTTCATCTTCCACAATAATATGCTGACTGCTTGCACCAAGCGCAATCTCAAGGGCAGTTTGATAATGCACATCAAAGGTCAGGTGCTCACTAACTGCCCCAATAATCCCACCAAGACGGTCTTTTTCTTGGAGAACACTCTTAACACCTGCATAAAAGTTACTATGATTTCTCAGGATGTTTTCCAAACTTTGAGCTCTGGCCTGCTTGTTTTTAAGACTATCCAAACGGTCAAAGAGTTGACTTTGTTGAGCTTGATAGGAAGTTTTCTGCTCCTCTTGCTCCTTGGCACAGATTTGGTAATCAGCCAATAATTTCTGAACCTGCTCCTTGGCAGTTTCAAGCTCAGCCTCTTGCTGACTTGCCTTTTCTTTAGTTGTAGCCAGTTGTTCTTTGAGCTTTTCTAATTGATCTGCTTGTTTTTGAGAAAGCTGACGGCTATTTTCTAATTCATTCTCGATGCGGGTCAGTTGGTTTGAGACATCCGCTTCTTCCTGTAAAAGCGCTACAAAGCGCTCACGTAAGTGCTCAATCATCTGATCAGGATCATCTGAAAAAGCTAGCAATTCAGCCTCTAATCGATTCAGTTTTTGATTATTTTGGACTAGATTTTCCTCTAAAAGTGCTAAAGAGCTTTCCTTATCAGATTTTTCTTTGCTGAGCGAATTTCTCTTATCCTCCAAAGCAGCCAAACGGGCTTGTGCTTCCTGTTGATTGAGGGCTACTTGCTCAGATTCCAGTTTCGATAGAGCTAATTTTCTCTCTAAATCACTAATCAGACTGGTCAAATCCATCAAACTTCCTTGATCTTTAGCCATTTCAGCCTGTAAATCTTGACGTTGCTTCTTGAGATTTTGATTTTCCTCTTCTTGTTTTTCACGCTTTTGGTAATAACTCTTCAAGAGTTCCTGAACCTGTGCCAACTCTTCTTCTGTCGACTCTAATTCAGCCTTATTTTCCTTGATTTGAGCAACCAGAACGTCTAAATAAATAGCCTTACGTTGACCTTCCAAATCTAGAAACTTACGAGCATTTTCAGCTTGCTTCTCAAGAGGCTTGATTTGATTATCCAACTCGTAGATGATGTCCTCTAAGCGGTCTAAATTATCCTGAGTTTGTTGCAGTTTACTCTCAGTTTCTTTTCTGCGAGTCTTGTATTTTAAAACTCCAGCAGCTTCTTCAAAAATAGCTCTGCGTTCCTCAGGCTTGGAATTAAAAATCTCCTCAACCTTCCCTTGAGAAATAATAGAGAAGGAATCTCGTCCCAAACCTGTATCCAAGAAAAGATCATGAATATCACGCAGACGGACTTTCTTGCCGTCAATTTTGTATTCGCTATCTCCACTACGATAGATATGGCGTTCTACCCTGATTTCTTGGCCTGCATCCTTGATAAATCCATCATTATTATCCAGAGTCACAACTACAGAAGCATAATTGAGCGGTTTGCGACTTTCAGTTCCAGCAAAGATGACATCCGGCATCTTACCACCACGGAGACTCTTAACACTTGACTCCCCTAAGGCCCAACGCAGACTTTCTGTAATATTCGACTTTCCAGATCCATTGGGTCCCACAACTGCCGTCACACCTTGGTCAAAGACGACCTTGGTCTTATCAGCAAAAGACTTGAATCCCTGAATTTCGATTTCCTTTAAATACATGAATCCAGCCCTTTCTCAACGGCATTTTTGGCAGCTTCCTGCTCTGCTAATTTCTTAGAACGGCCTTGACCTTGACCGATGCTCTTACCTTCAACAAGAACTTCTACATCAAAAACCTTATCATGGGCAGGACCCGTTTCGGAAATCACCTGATAACGGATTGCCACATCCCCATTGACCTGAAGCAACTCTTGGAGATGGGTTTTGTAGTCTGTAATCATCTCAAACTCGCCTGCTTCTACCTTAGGTATCATGACTTGATAGATAAATTCCTTGACCTTGGCCACATCCTTGTCCAAAAGGAGGGCACCAAGAAAGGCTTCAAAGGCATCACCAAGAATGGTGTCACGATTGCGTCCACCAGACTTTTCTTCCCCCTTACCAAGTTTGATAAACTGATCAAACTGGCAATCACGCGCAAAACCAGCCAAACTCTCCTCACGGACAATCATGGCACGGAGTTTAGACAAGTCCCCCTCAGGCTTTTTAGGATATTTTTTATACAGATATTCTGAAATCAATAACTGTAGAACAGCGTCTCCTAAAAATTCCAAGCGTTCATTGTGTGAAATTTTTAAGAGGCGGTGCTCATTGGCATAACTCGTATGAGTAAAGGCAGTTTCCAGTAAATTTTTGTCTGCAAATTCGATTGCAAAATGGTTTTTAAGTACAGTTTGTAATTCTTTCATACCAACCTCTTTCTAACTGATAACAGTCCTTTTTATTATATCAAAAAAAGCCCCCTGAGTCACTTTAAAACGGGACTGAAGGGGATTTGGGCATTTTTTAAAATAAGATTTTCAGTTTTATACTCAATGAAAATCAAAGAGCAAACTAGGAAACTAGCCGCAGGCTGTACTTGAGTACGACAAGGCGACGTTGACGTGGTTTGAATTTGATTTTCGAAGAGTATTAGAGGCAAATTTGAGGCAGGATAAACAAAAAGCCCTATTAAAGGCTTTTTTAGGATGTTTACATCCACCCTGAGGGAATCGAACCCCCATCTCAAGAACCGGAATCTTACGTGATATCCATTACACTAAGGGTGGAAACTTGTTTTATTATAACAGAAATTTGCTCTAATAACAAGTTTTTTTCTAGTGAGATAGCCCGTCTTAGTGGGAAGCATCCCCATTCCAGATGGAGTTTTTCACGATAACATAATCAACGTGTTTAAGGTCAGCAACCTGACGTCCACCTGCATAGGAGATAGCACTTTGAAGGTCTTGTTCCATCTCAGTTAAAGTGTCTTGCAGATGACCTTTGGCAGGAAGCAAGATACGTTTGCCTTCCACATTTTTGTAAGCACCTTTTTGATATTGTGAGGCTGAACCGTAGTATTCTTTGAACTGTTCACCATCGACTTCAATCGTTTTCCCAGGACTTTCAATGTGACCTGCAAAGAGGGAACCAATCATGACCATGCTGGCACCGAAGCGGATAGACTTAGCAATGTCACCGTGTGTACGAATTCCTCCATCAGCAATAATCGGTTTACGTGCAGCCTTAGCACACCAGCGTAGAGCAGCTAACTGCCAACCACCTGTACCAAAACCAGTCTTGACCTTGGTAATACAAACCTTACCAGGACCAATTCCAACCTTAGTAGCATCCGCACCAGCATTTTCCAATTCACGCACAGCTTCTGGTGTTCCCACATTTCCAGCAATGACAAAAGTATCTGGCAATTCTCTCTTGATGTGTTGAATCATAGAAATCACGCTATCCGCATGACCATGGGCAATGTCAATCGTGATGTATTCTGGAGCATCAGCCTTGAGCTGGCTAACGAAATCATACTCATAGTCCTTAACACCTACAGAGATAGAAGCAATGAGCCCTTGATCGTGCATACGTTTAATAAAAGGAATGCGCCCCGCCTCATCAAAACGGTGCATAATGTAGAAGTAACCACCTTTAGCTAGTTGCTCTGCTACATTTTCATCCAAAATCGTCTGCATATTAGCTGGTACAACAGGTAGTTTAAAAGTGTGATTTCCTAGAGTGACACTTGTATCTGCTTCTGCACGGCTCTTAATGACACATTTATTTGGAATCAATTGAATATCTTCGTAATCAAAAATTGGAAATTCATTTAACATATCGATGTCTCATTTCTTTTGTAATGACCTACCTATGCTTGCGCATCACTACGTCTTTTCCGACGTTTCCTTAATTTATTATAAACTAAAGTACAGTTTTTGTCAAATTATTTTATAGATTAAAATATATCGTTCGGATTTTATTTATTTAGATATAAAAAGTGGGGAGACTATTATCTACCCACTTCCTTATCAATATTCCTTTTAAAAATTTCTTCGGAGTTTTTCATCATTTCACAAAATTCATTATAAGATGAAGCCTTCTGAGGAATTTGGATAGACCATTTCTTCATCAGAGCTCCATAGCCTGCTAGCTTACCTATCTCGTTATCAACTATCTTTTCCTTGCTTGGAAAAACAAGCCCAGCTTGTTCAGCTTCTAAAATATAAGTATAAGAAATCAGTTGGAACAAGTCCTCACGATTGATTCCCTTTTCAGTCAATTCCAGTTTTTTATATTTAGCATCTAGAACAATCTTTCGTTCTATATCATAAAAATCTGGATATACTTTTCTTTCACGATTAGAAAATACTGAAATACCTTCCGTCTTATCCTTATTTCTAGGATGGATGAACTCTTTTGGCAACAAGGTATGAACATACTCTTCCCAAAGCCAGGCAACATCAAAAAGAATACCATGGATTTTTTGCTCTTGGTATCCTAAACCATGCTTTTCTCTATTTAGGATCATCAGGCAAAGCTCTTGTAATTTTCTGTATTCTCGAAAGTAGGCATGCCGAAGAGGTTTGGTTTGATTTAGTCTGATAATCTTAGCACGATCAGCTAATTTATAAGAGGGCGTTACTCGCACGATTTCCGCCACATTTTCCCTGCTAGTTGAGAGATTATCAAGAACTCCTCTCCCTATACTTTTCTGATTCTTAATGAATTCAATTGTGTGACGAATCAGTTGCATGATCGAATTGTCAAAAGTAAACTCTCTTGTTTTATAGGAAACATTTCCCGTGAAAGGAAGATTTTTCTTGAGATGATTTCCTACATCAATTACTCCCTTAACATGACTATCGTTATGAGAAAATCTCTGGTATTCCTTATAAAGGCCTTTTCGGAGAGCAGTTTGCAAATACTTAGGAAAGAGATACATCAAAAGTTGATAGAGTCTATCTTCGCGTAATAAAGCAACATCTAAACTAGTGAGATTGATATGAAGAACCTTTTGCAAAAGATAATGTAAAAAATAGTCATCACTTTCGTTTGAAAAGCGAGAAGAAATGGTTAATCTCTCCTGGCCATAACCCAGAAATCCAATGACATTTCCTGTCTTGATTTCCTGATTAACTGTTTCCAAAATCTTTTGGTCCTTATCCAAGTCCGGAGAATATTCTAGGTCATTTGGAAAAATAAAGATATTGTCTTCTTTAAAAAGGTTATCCAGTGTTCTGTCAAGGAGTGCTTGGCTTAGTTTGGGATATTCTGCGACAAAGTCTTCCTTAGCAATTCTATGCTGATTATCAGTTATCCGCATTATCATTCTCAACGCCTTCATTATTATCAGCTATAGACTCACTTGCTTCCTCTATACTTGTCTGATTAAATGCTTTTTTCAATGTATCCAAAGTTTCATCCTCTTCATAAGAACCCCGTAAATAATCTTCCAAAAGCGGTTTGAGGTAATCAGACCAGAGTAATTCATAGTCAAAATCTACATCCTTCAACTTAAGGAAATAACTTGGTCCGATATGATAATGACTGTTTAATTCCTGAACGTTTTCGATAGCAGCGTTCAAGTTTCTTAGACGAGTTTTTGCTTCTTCTGCATGGATATTCAGCTCTTTATCCAACATAGCAACTTGACTCTCGGCAGTAACTTCAACAAAACGGAAACGACGACGCATAGCAAAATCGAAGGTATCAACAGATCTGTCTATATCATTCATGGTTCCAATGATATAGACATTGTCAGGGATATAAAATTTCTCATCCGTCTCATGTAAGTTAGCATACTGAGTAGAAACACTTCCCTTTTCACTACGATAACCAGGGTCGATAGAGAAAAAGAGCTCACCAAAAATCTTAGAAATCTCACCACGATTGATTTCATCAATGATGAAAACGAATTTCTTATCTGTGTAAACCGTTGGGGATACATAATCACATAAGCCATAACTTTCTTTCATGTGATCCAAAACAATTTTTTGATAAGTTTCGTACTTTAACTTAGTCTCCTCACCCTTATATAAAAGATATACTTTTTCTTTGGTAGCAACAGGAGAATCAAACTTCACATTCCCTTGACTATTTAAACTGGCTGGAACTGAACTACGAGGGAAGAAGTATTGTCCTTGTTTTTCATTGATTGCATTCATTAGCTTAGTCCACGTTTCCTCAAAATTATCTTGTCCTCCAATCTTCTGAGCTTCTTTAGCCTTCTGGCAAAACTGCTTAAAAATACCATCTTGTAATTTAAACTCAATAGCTCCATCCCCATTTAATACCGGTCTCAATCCCTCTACAAAATCCGTATAATCATAAGATGGGTGAAACTGTACAAAGCCGATTTGATCTTCGTTTCCATCTGTTAATTCTGCAGCTATTTCTTTAGCAAGATAAGTTTTCCCAGTACCAGGTGCCCCACGGAGAATGAGGTTTTTGGATTTTCTTAATATACCACTATAGTTAAATGAAAAATCATTCCTTAACATAGTTTCACTTTCTAATTTTTTATACTTTTTCCAATTAGGATGATTCAAAAAATAGTCATAGTCTTGAATTATGATTTCATCACTTGCACCAAATTTTATTAACTGGTTAGTCTCTTTAGTTCGATACTTAATATCTGATGGAAACCATATTGTTTCTTGCCCCGTAAAGAAAAACCACTCCCTCTCTATATACTCTTTTTTCCAATCAACAATAATGGTATGCCCATCATCTAAAACCTCTTTAACAGTCGCCATTCCACGAATTTTCATCACAGAAACCTTTAAATCATCTTTCTTTACAAAAGGTACATTCTTCTTTTTGACATATGTGGATTTAGCAAATAAAACGTCACCTGGTTTAATTTTATTAAACAACTTTAACATTCTTTGATACTGTTTATTTTCCTCGTTATTATGCCATCCTAATTCCCACTTTCCTTCTTTCATAAAATATTCAAGATAATCATCATCACCAAATTTTGTACCAACAAAAAAATAGTTATTTTGTTCACTGTTCATTTGAATACTCCTTTTTACTTTCACAAGTAAGTTCTATTAATATATAGTTCATCTCTAGCATATCATATCCTATAGAAAAAGAAAAGAAATTCTAAACAAAAAGCCCAGTGTTAGGAGCTTTAATATCTCATAACACTAGACTTCTTTTCAATCTTAATAATACTCTCCCTGACGGTAGTCCCATGAGTTAAAGGTGTCTGACAGGTGCATCATAATCTTATCAATGTCAAGCCCTTTACGGATTACAACTGGAGCTGGTGAAGTTGAGCGTGCTCCTCCTTGTTCTGGGATGAGTTGGCCATCTTTATCGACCATAGAGACCATCACACCTTGCTCGTAGCGAGTTTCAATCGTTTTGTCAGGTTGGATGGATGCCACATAGTCGTCTGCTTCGATGACAAGGTCAACTGCTCCTTCGATACGTTCTCCGATTCCTTCCACCTTACCACGATTTCCTTTTCCAGATGGGTTTGCAGATGAAGCGTAGACCATCTTGCCTTCTTCCCAAAGTTTGGCAGCCAATTGTTCACCAGCTTTACCAAACTTGATAACGAAACAGCTAGTTCCACGAACATCAGTCATCAGTTCTTCACGGCCATCACCGTATGCTTTGAGTTTTTCAAAGGCTTCTGGTTTCCAAGGAAGGATACAGCCAAGAAGAATATCTTCATCCCAATGTTTTTGGTAAAAGTCTTCAATTTCTGGATTGAGTTGTGCTAAAGCGCGAAGTTCATCCATGCTACCGCAGAGAACAACACCTGGCTTGTTACGATTACGCTCTTTAGCTGCGAACTTACGCTCAAGTCCTGCCTTATCGCTCGTCATGATGATGTAGCCAACTTTGGTAGGGCAAACGATACAACCGCCCTCACCTTTTAGAATATCATAGCCTTCTTGTGAAAGTGTTCCGTTCCATTGAATGTGTTTTGTCATAGTTCTATTTCCTTTTCTAATTTTCTTCTAATCCTGCCAGTAGGCTGGTCGTTGTTTTTCATAAGCAGCAATCAAATCTTCATACTGCAAGGTAATACCGATATCATCCAAACCATTTAAGAGCTTGTGTTTCCACTCGCTATCAATATCAAAAGTGAATTCTCCAACTGGTGAGATGATTTTTTGTTGTTCCAAGTCCACAGTTATCTGGTCACTTGGTTGTAGCTGGGATAATTTCTCTCTAACTTCTCTGGGCTGAACAATGGGCAACATACCATTATTGAGTTCATTATTGTAATGAATATCCCCAAAAGACCCTGCAATCACGACCTTAAAACCATAGTCCGCTAGAGCCCAAGCTGCATGCTCCCTCGAAGATCCTGCGCCAAAGTTATCCCCTGAGATGAGAATGCTAGCTTTCCGATATTCAGGTCGGTTAAAGACAAAGTCTGGGTCCTCGGTGTACTTGTCATCCAGATAACGCCAAGCATACATGAGGTACTTACCAAAGCCTTTTTTATCAATTAACTTGAGAAACTGCTTGGGAAGGATTTGGTCAGTATCAATGTTATCATTCATGAGAGGAACAGTCGTTCCCGTATAAACTGTAAATTTCTCCATATCCTCTCCTTACTGGGCTTCTGGCATTTTCCGAACATCTACAAAGCGCCCTGCGATAGCTGCCGCAGCTGCCATGGCTGGACTGCAGAGATGGGTCTTAGCACCAAATCCCTGTCTGTCTTCAAAGTTGCGATTGCTGGTTGAGGCGCAGTGGACACCATCAGGTACCTTGTCAGGATTCATCCCTAGGCACATGGAGCAACCTGGTTCTCTCCACTCAAAGCCAGCATCTAGAAAGACCTTGTCTAAACCCAACTTCTCAGCAGCTCGTTTCACAGGACGAGAGCCTGGTACTACGATTGCTGTTAGGTTGGGAGCAATTTTCTTCCCTTTAACAAATCTCGCAGCCAGCTGTAAATCGCTGAGACGAGCATTGGTACAAGACCCGATAAAAATATAACCTAGTTCAATGTCCTCTGGCTTTTGACCAGGCTCCAAGTTCATGTAATTGTAGGCTCGCTCATCATTCATATCCTTAATTTCTGGGAAGCTGCTGTCAAAGTCAACCCCCATAGCAGGATTGGTTCCCCAGGTAACCATAGGAGCTAGGTCAGAAACATCCATCCGGATAACCTTATCGTAAACGGCATCATCATCACTGACAATCGTTTTCCAATCCGCCACAGCCTCTTCGAAGTCCTTTGGAACACATTCTCGTCCCTTGAGATAGTCATAAGTGATCTGATCTGGATTCATGATACCCATCTTAGATCCAAACTCAATGGACATATTGCAAATGGTCATTCGCTCTTCCATGCTCAGTGCATCAATGGCTTGTCCACGATATTCCACGATATAACCAACACCACAGGCAACGCCGTACTTGGCAATCAAGGCGAGAATATAATCCTTGGAATAAACTCCTTTTTGAGGAACACCTGTGAATTCTACCAGCATTTTCTTGGGTTTGACCTGCCAGAGTGTCTGTGTAGCAAAGACATGCTCCACCTCACTGGTCCCAATTCCAAAGGCGATAGCTCCGAAAGCTCCGTGGGTTGCTGTATGACTATCCCCACAGACGATGAATTTTCCTGGTTGGGTCCGCCCTGTTTCAGGTCCAACCATATGAACAATACCCTGCTTTTCAGAACCGTGGGCCGCATGCTCAATCCCAAACTCCTCAACATTTTCAGCCAGCTTATCAATTTGAGCCTTGGAAATTACATCTCGAATATCATAGATATTGACCGTCGGGACGTTGTGGTCAAAGGTTCCAAATGTCAAGTCTGGTCGTCTCAATCTGCGTCCTGCATCTCTTAATCCTTGAAAAGCCTGAGGACTGGTCACCTCGTGAATATAGTGCTGGTCCACATACATGAGTTGGGGCTGCCCCTCTTCTCCTGTGATGACATGGCGGTCCCATAATTTATCAAAAATCGATTTTCCTGCCATCCATTACCTCCAAATAACATATAAGGCTACTAGTGTGGTCACCATCCCAAGAAACCAAACTGTTTTAAAGTACCATTTTCTAGTCTTGTGGTGAAAGGTCATTCCTGCTAACCAAGCACCAAATCCAGCACAAGTAAAGGCTAAAATGAGTAAGATTTTCTCTGGAATGCGCCACGTACGTCTCCTTGCCTTGGATTTGTCAATGCCATAAATCAAGAAAACCATGACATTCCAAATCAAAAGGGCTAGAGTAATTTTTTCGTCTAACTTCATAATCTTGCAATAATAGCTTCCGTCATTTCCTTGGTCGAAGCCTGTCCTCCTATATCTCTCGTTAAAATGCCAGCAGCTAGTGCACTCTCCACAGCTTGTTCGATACGCTCTGCATCCTCATAACGTCCAAAACTATCTCTCAGCATCATGGCAACTGATAAAATCATGGAAATAGGATTGGCAATTCCTTGACCTGCAATATCTGGAGCTGAACCGTGAATGGGCTCATAAAGGCTTGGTCCATTTTCAGAATGACTGGCTGATGGCATGACCCCAAGTGTGCCAGATAGGACGCTTGATTCATCCGAGAGAATATCTCCGAAAAGATTCTCCGTTACAATAACATCAAACTTAGCAGGATTGGTAATCATAAGCATGGCAGCTGAGTCCACTAACTGGTGTTCCAAGGTCACATCTGGAAAATCCTGTGCGACCTTCTCAGCTACTCTACGCCAGAGTTTTGATGTTGCCAACACATTTTGTTTATCGATGCTGGTAAGGATTTTTCTCCGACTTCTTGCAATTTCAAAGGCCTTTCGAATAATTCGCTCCACTTCCTCATAGCTATAATCGTTGATATCACGCGCTTTTCGCTTTTCAAGAATATGATCTCCAAAGTAAATTCCGCCAGTCAACTCCCGCACCACAACAAAGTCTACACCAGCAATTCGTTCTGGTTTGAGAGGTGACAAATGCTTAAGATTCTCAAAAATCTTAACTGGGCGAATATTGGCATAAAGATTGAGTTCCTTACGGAGAGCCAGCAGTCCTTGTTCAGGCCGAATAACTGCCCCATCATACTGGGGACTACCGATAGCTGCTAGGAGAATGGCATCTGCTTCTCTACTTGCCTTGAGGGTTTCATCAGGTAAGGGATGCCCTGCGACATCTATACCTGCACCGCCAAAAGGTTGTCTGTCTATCTCATAATCAAAGTCTGTTTTTTTAGCTAAAGCTTCCAGAACATCTAAACCGGCCTCCATGATTTCTGGACCGATTCCGTCCCCTGCTAGAGCTACTATTTTCTTTGTCATAGCATTCTCCTTTACAAACTAGGCATGTCACGGTAGGAAACACTTCTTCCCATCTCACCAGCATTCTCCTTTTGAACAAAGGTATTAGCATTGATGTAGGCAATAGCCGAAGCTTTCAACACATCAAAGTCCAGACCTGCTGCATTAAAGATGGTCTCTGTATCTCTATTTTCAACAGTGACCAAAACCCGAGCTTGAGCATCGATTCCATCCGTTACAGCATCAATAGTGTAGGACACCAAGCGAACAGATTGATTAAAGAACTTATCAATAGCGTTAAAGATTGCTTCAACGGAACCTTGCCCTGTCGCATTAAACTCAACCTTCTCACCATCCATATTAGCTAGGCTAACGAGCGCTTCGATGTCATTATCAGCATGAGTTTGCAGTTGTAAATCATCAAAGTGGAAGCCTTCTGGATTTTCAACCATGGTGCCAGCTACCATAGCTCGAATATCTGCATCTGTTATTTCTTGTTTCTTGTCGGCCAGTGCCTTGAACTTAGCGAAGAGTGGCTTGATGTCCTCTTCTGTAAAGTCTAGGGCTAATTCTCTTAGTTTCTCGACAAAGGCATGGCGACCTGACAATTTTCCAAGTGGGAGGCTATTACTCTTGACACCGACCAATTCAGGAGTGATTATCTCATAAGTGAGAGGATTTTTAAGGACTCCATCTTGGTGAATACCAGACTCGTGGGAGAAGGCATTACCACCAACCACAGCCTTGTTTTTAGGAACTGGAATACCAGAGAAGCGAGAAACCATTTCAGACGTATTCATTGTTTCATCCAAAACAATATCACTAGTTGCTTGGAAGAAATCCTCACGAATCTTCAAAGCAACAGCTACTTCTTCAAGAGCAACATTACCTGCGCGTTCACCGATACCATTAATAGTTCCCTGGACACGTCCAGCACCGTGTTTAATTGCTATCAAAGTATTTGCAGTTGCCATACCGAGATCATCGTGACAGTGAACACCAAAGACAACTTTATGATCTGATTTAATATTTTCAGTCAAGTGATCAAAGATACGTGCAAACTCTTCTGGAGTCGTAAAGCCAACTGTGTCAGGGATATTGATATAAGATGCACCTGCATCGACCGCTGTTTGAACAACTTGTAAGAGGAAATCCAACTCTGTTCTAGTCGCATCTTCAGGAGAGAATTCGACGATTTCAAACTTAGAACGTGCGTAAGAAACATGTTCCTTGATGGCTTCTAAAATCTCTTCCTTGCTCTTATTGAGCTTATACTTGCGGTGAATCGGACTAGTAGCGATAAAGACATGAATTTGTGGATACTTGGCATCCTTAAGAGCCTCATAACAAGCATCAATATCAGATTTTACAGAACGAGCTAATCCTGTCACTGCTGTTTTTTTCATGGCTCTAGCAATTTCTTGAACGGCTATAAATGAATCTGGACTAGCAGCTGGAAAACCAGCTTCAATTACAGAAATTCCCCATTTCTCCAGCTGTCTTGCAATGGAAACTTTTTCCTTTATTGAGAAGTTAACACCAGGTGTTTGTTCCCCATCACGAAGGCTTGTATCAAAAAATTCAACTTTACGCATAAGATTTCCCCTTTTCCAAATGTGGTTTTAAAAAAACATCTCGCTCAGAATTCCAAGCGAGATGTTGATTTACTCCCGCTTGGTAAGCCAAACAGGACTAATGCTTTTTGCACTAGCCCGAGTACCTCAACAACAAAGCAAATTGATTAAACTTAGCTGTTTTCATGTTTGACTTTCTCCTTCGTTTGATATCTTGTTTAGTATTTTAGCATAGACAAAAGCGCTTGTCAAGAAAAAATCAAATATTTTCTGAAAATTTCTTCAGTAGAGAATATTTCGCTAATTGAAAGTTATTGAAAAAATATTGATACTCAATGAAAATCAAAGAGCAAACTAGGAAGCTAGCCGCAGGTTACTCAAAGCACTGCTTTAAGGTTGCAAATGGAATCTGACGTGATTTGAAGAGATTTTCGAAGAGTATGAAATGTTTCATTTTTTAGAGGTTAAGTTCCAACTTCTTTCTATCAATTCCAGTACTTCTTCATCTACCAAAGTATCATCAAGGGCCACACTAATCCAGTAACGTTTGTTCATATGAAAGGCTGGATAAATGCCCTTTTTTGAAAGTAAATCAGCCACTTGGTCATGTTTGAGATTGACTGCTTCCACTTGCCCTTCTCTGCCCTTTTCCAGCTTATTCCAAGAGATTTTCATCAAGACAGCATACCACTTTTGATTGCCTTCATGTCTTAACACTGCTGTATCAGGCGATTTCTCCCACAGATACTCCAACTGATTACCATATTTTTCCTGAACTTGAGTCATGATTCGCTTAGTCTGAGGATAGATAAAATCTTGCACATCAAAACAAGCCTTCCGAATCTGGTAAAGAATCTCCAGACAAGCCTCACGGACATTTCCGACAAAACTTCCTCTCATACTTTCCATATGAACTTGAGGATAGAGGTCACCAGTCTCCTGGTCAAAGACTTGAAATCTCACATTATCAACAGTAATGGATACAGTCATGACAAAGTCTCCATCCAAAATCTGGAAACTGTAGGTCCAGACTCCCTCATTTTCTATAAAACCATACGCACTGGTTTTCTCTTGATTAAATTGATAGGATTTAAAAATTTCAAACATAAGTGAAAACTGCTACCCAAAGCTAGCAGTTCCTTTCTATTTTTTAAAAGACAACCTTGGTTCCATGAAGTTGTGTCACGCCCAGCTGGTCGATAAAGGTTTGACGGTTGTCAAGGTCAATCCCCCCACCTGGTAAAATTTCAATCTTACCTTTAGCGTGCTCCAAAATTCTATGATAGTGAGCAAAGCGTTTCTCTAAAGAGTCGCTAGACACACCAGCACGAGTTAAGATACGAGTGACACCAGCTTGGCTGAGCCAATCAATAGCTTCTAGCTGATCTTCATCGCTCAATTCATCGAAGGCCATGTGAAAGACAATTTCCATGCCTTTAGATGCATCAATCAATTTTTCAAGGTTGGCTTTGTCCAACTTCTTATCTGCTGTCAATGCACCAAAGACAACTCCTTGACTACCTGCCTGAGAAGTTAAAGCAATATCCTCAAGCATGATGGCAACTTCTAAATCATTGTAGACAAAGTCACCACCACGTGGGCGAATCATAGTCATGATGGTCGTATCGTAGTCGGCAGCCAGTTCCACAGCCGCCTTAGTAACTCCGTAACTTGGAGTTGTTCCACCAACTGCTAAATTATCACAGAGCTCAATACGACGAGCTCCTGCCTGCATAGCTTTTTCAAGCAAGGTTACATTTTCAGCACAAAATTCGTGAATCATTTGATTCTCCTTAAAGATTACTTTAAATTTATTATATCATATTATTTTGAATATGCTTTCATTTATATCAAGGAAAATAGTTACTATTTTTTATTCTTTGTCTGGAATGACCTTGAAGAGATAATAGGTGATAAAGATGGTCAAAGCTCCCAGACCGATTTTGACCGGCAAAAGAGGCGCAAAGTAAATGGAAATTCCCATCAAGATGTAGATGGATACGATGATTTTTTTCTTACGTTCACGCGCAATGGACTTGCTCTCACGAAAATCAGCTACATATGCTTGATAGAGCTTGGTATGGTAAAGCCAATCTTCGAAGCGCTTGGAGCTTCTGGAGAAACAAGCAATAGACAACAAAAGGAAAGGCGTTGTCGGCAACAAAGGTAAAACAACCCCAACAATAGCCAAGGCAAGTGATAAAAAACCAATAATAAGATAAATAATACGCATAACTTCTCCTAGTTAAAATAATCTTCTTCTAGTTTCGCATACAATGATGAATTTTGTCAAGTTCTAACCCAAAAGAGCCTTTTGTCTCAGGCTCTTTTCACAAAAAGTGAACAAAGCAGATTTTCTGAAAATCAGAATTCTGTCTTGTTCACCTTTATTACATATTAAGTCTAAAAATTCAAATAAAGAATATCTATACTTAAAACATTATTGTTCATAGTACTTATCTTTATTTTTTGAGAATTTGCCCTACTGAAATAGATGAAGTCTTCCTTTCAAAATTTAAAAGATCTTAATCTTCTTTTTTCTTTTGAGCTAGACCAAAAAGTGATGCAACCATACCGACAATTCCAAGTCCAGTCATAACTGCATTTGAATCCGTACCAGTATTTGGCAATTGAGGAGTATTTTCTTTAGCAGAGGTTTGTTTCTCTGGAATCACTGGTTTCTCTGGAGTCACTGGTTTCTCTGGAGTCACTGGTTTCTCTGGAGTCACTGGTTTCTCTGGAGTTACTGGTACGATTGGAACGTAGATGATTGGTGTGTCGTCACCTGGTTTTTCAGGAGTGATTGGTTTTCC
>NZ_JUUO01000128.1 GCF_001074975.1 Streptococcus pseudopneumoniae
AGGCTGTACTTGAGTACGGTAAGGCGACGCTGACGTGGTTTGAATTTGATTTTCGAAGAGTATCAGATATCTCCTGTAACAGGCTGTGCAATAAAGGGCACTCCCTTGAGAATTATGTTTTCTTCTCTTGTTTCAGATGGACCCAACCTTACAACTTTCTCTGCTTGCTTCCAGCAACCGCAAGCTCTCTGTGAGAGAAAGGACTGTAATTTTTCCATCTTTTATTTTTTAGCTTCTAGGTAGTCTGCAATCGCAGCTACATCCTTGTCTCCACGACCAGAGACATTGATGATGATAATCTCATCTTTGCTTAGTTTAGGTGCACGTTTGACTGCTTCTGCGATAGCGTGCGAACTTTCAATCGCTGGGATAATTCCTTCAGTCTTGCTGAGAAGGAGGAGGGCTTGAACAGCTTCTTCATCCGTCGCAGCCACGTATTCCACACGACCTGAGTCTTTGAAGTAGGCGTGTTCTGGTCCAACACCTGGATAGTCCAAACCAGCTGAGATAGAGTACACAGGAGCCAGCTCTCCGTCTTCCTTAAAGACTGCATAAGTCTTCATACCGTCGACAATTCCGATACTACCTTTTGTCATAGTAGCTGCGTGCTTGTCTGTGTCAAGTCCGTGACCAGCAGCTTCAACCCCAACCAATTTGACTTCTTCATCAGCCACATACTGCGAGAAAGCACCGATGGCATTGGAACCACCACCTACACAGGCAATGACATAGTCTGGCAAGCGTCCTTCTTTTTCCAAGATTTGACGGCGAGATTCTTCACTGATGACTTTTTGGAACTCATGAACAATGGTAGGATAAGGGTGAGGACCTACAGCAGATCCCAAAACGTAGAAGGCTTCAAGATCATTCATCCATGCTCCAAAGGCTGCATCAACAGCATCTTTGAGGGTACGAGTTCCTGTTTCAACTGCGTGAACAGTTGCTCCCATCATTTCCATACGGAAAACATTGAGACGTTGACGTTCCACATCTTCTGCCCCCATGTAGACATCACAAGCCATACCAAACTTGGCTGCAGCCGCTGCAGTCGCAACACCGTGCTGACCAGCTCCTGTTTCTGCGATCACTCGTTTTTTACCCATACGTTTGGCAAGAAGAATTTGCCCTAAAACGTTGTTGAGTTTGTGAGAACCAAGGTGGTTAAGATCTTCGCGCTTAAGATAAATCTTAGCACCACCTAAGTGGTCTGTCAAACTTTCCGCAAAATAGAGCGGTGTTTCGCGACCTGAATAGTCCTTCAAGTAATGACGAAATTCTGCCAAAAACTCTGGATCATCCTTGTACTTGTCAAATGTCACTTCCAACTCATCCAACAAAGCCTGAATTGGTTCTGGTACAAAACTACCACCAAATTGTCCGAAATATCCTTTTGTTGTCATAAATTTTTCCTCTTTTCTACTGTTTCCAAGATATGAAAAACGCCCACACACAGAATCTACTTCTGTGTGAGGGCGTTTATAACGCGGTACCACCTCAATTGTAAAGAGACTATCCCCTTTACATCTCTGCCTTGTCTAACAACAAGTTGCACTGTAAGGTGTGCCTACCGAATTTTCATTGTTTCAAATTCATTTTTAAAATCAGCCCAATTTCACTAGTTCCAACCACCTGTTCACAATCACCACAGGCTCCCTGAAGACCAAAAATAGTTACTTTTCTGATTTGTTGAACTTATTTTAATACTTTGTTTTTTCTTTGTCAAGACTTTTTTACGATTTTTTTGATAAAGTTAGCACTTTTTCAGAAACTGTTTTGAAAGTCTCAATGATATAGTCCACTTCTTCATCGCTTAGTTTAGTGTGAAGAGGGAGCGTAATTTCATTTTCAAAGAAGGCATAGGCCTTAGGATAATTCGCCATATCAAAGCCAAGATTCTTATAAGCTGTCAAGAGCGGAAGTGGCTTGTAATGTACGTTACTTGCAATTCCTGCTTTAGCTAATTCTTGGATGATGAGGTTGCGTTCTTCTAGGCTTGCTCCTTCTACATGAGTAATATAGAGGTGGCGTGAAGATTCAACAGTATCAGTCTTGTGTGCCAATGGACGGATGCGAGAACCTGCAAAACCACGATCATAGCGGTCCACAATGTCCTTACGACGTTGCAACAAACTTGTATAGCGGGCCAATTGTACCAAACCAAGCGAAGCCATGATATCTGTCATATTGCACTTGTAGGCTGGTGTCACGATATCGTATTCCCATGAACCCAGTTGCATCTTAGCAAGGGCATCCTTAGTTTGCCCGTGAAGAGAAAGAATTTGGAATTCCTTGTACATTTCTTCGTCATCAATCGCTGGATTAGCTTTCCAAGTGGCACTTCCACCTTCTGCCGTTGTAAAGTTCTTAACAGCATGAAATGAGAAGGAAGTAAAGTCGGCGATAGAACCAGCAGGTTGTCCTTTATAAGTAGATCCCAAAGCATGGGCACTATCAGAAACAATCACAATACGGTTAAAGGCTTTTTGCCACTTGCTTGAAGCAGTAAAGAGGTCCCGTTTCTTCTCCACAACTTGGAACAAACGGTCGTAGTCGCAAACAATCCCTGCAAGTTCTACTGGGATGATCACCTTAGTCTTTTCAGTGATAGATTGCTCCAAAAGGTCGTAGTCCATCTCAAACGTATCTGCTTGGATATCCACCATGACAGGGGTTGCTCCTACGTGAGTGATGACACTACATGAAGCTGTATAGGTCATGGCTGGAACGATGACTTCATCACCAGGTCCTACTTCCAAAACCCGCAAAATCAACTCAAGAGCTGCAGTCGCAGAGTTTAGGCAGACAGTCTTAGGAGTCTGTGTGTACCGCGACAAGCGACGCTCCAGTTCTTTGGTCTTAGGACCTGTTGTAATCCAACCAGAACGAAGGGTAGCCGCTACTTCAGCAATTTCTGCTTCTGTAATATCGGGTGGTGAAAATGGAATATTGTAATTTGGCATTGATTTGCTCCTTTTATCTGTACTCATTCTCTCATGATTACTTTATTTTAGCACTTCAAACACGGTTTGAAACATAATTTTGATGTCTCCAAGGAAACTAAACTCTCGGAGATAAGCGAGGTTATAGCGCATCTTTTCAGGAAGGACGTGTTCGACATAGGCTTGGTCAACCGACAGACCTTTCTCCGTCATTTGACTGATGATAGTGTCCTCATCCTTGTAGTTGATGCTGGCTGGAGAGGTAATCCCTGCTGGTAAGAGTAAGGTCGCCATCATTTCAGGGCTATACTGCTCTGTGTAGCGTGGCACTTCAGGTCGTGTACCGACAAAGGACATTTCGCCTTTAAGGACATTGACCAGCTGAGGCAGTTCGTCCAAACGCACACGGCGGATGAAATTGCCAACCTTGGTAATGCGGCTATCGTTAGCAGAAGTCACCAAACTTCCTTTTTTGTCTGCATCCGTCACCATGGTACGGAACTTCCAAATCTTGAAAGGTCGATTGTACTGGGTCACGCGCTCTTGCTTGTAAATCACTGGCCCCTTGCTATCCAACTTGATCCAAATGCTCAAAATGAGAAAGATGGGAGAGGTCAGAACCAGTACAACCAAGGCTAAAACCCAGTCCAAACAACGCTTGAAAATCAGCGAACCCTTCCTTTTAGAGACAAGCTGGTAGTAAGACTCAACCTCGCTTGATTTCATTTCCACGGGCAAGTCTTCCCATTTCAGCATGCTGTTTCTCCTTTGTTTTTATTATACTATTTGTCAACATTTTTCATTATACCACAAAATGGAAAAGGCGGGGAAAGAAATCTGTAATTTGAAGGATTTCCTTCTTGTGATCAATGAAAATCAAAGAGTATTAGGCCATGGCACCCGCCTGCAAACTATACATCTTGTGATAGGTTCCTCCCAAGGCCAAAAGTTCCTTGTGGGTTCCACTCTCGATAATGCGCCCCTTGTCCAATACGTAGATACAGTTGGCGTCTTGGATAGTAGAAAGACGGTGAGCAATGGCAATGGTTGTTCGCCCCTGTCTCATCTTAGCCAGAGAAGCTTGAACCAGACTTTCTGTTTCAGAGTCAATATTGGCTGTCGCTTCATCCAAAATCAGGATTTTAGGCTGACTGGCGACTGTTCTAGCAAAGGCAAGAAGCTGTCGCTGTCCAGTTGAAAAACTGGAGCCACGCTCGGAAACAGGGGAATCATAGCCCAAAGGAAGTTCCTGAATAAAGGAATATGCATCGACAAAAGTAGCTGCGTCCTTTACCTGCTCATCACTGATATCTTGGTACATGGCGATATTGGACTTGATGGTTCCATGATAGAGGAAGGGTTCCTGCAAGACCAGACCGATGTTTTTTCTCAGCTCTTCCTGACTGTAGTCCCGGATATCTACATCGTCCAAGAGAACTCGCCCTGACTGGAATTCATAAAAGCGCATGAGGACATTGATAATAGATGATTTCCCTGAACCTGTATGCCCCACAAAGGCAATGGTCTCACCCTTGTTAACGGAGAAGGAAATATCATCCAGAATCGAATGTTTGCCATCATAAGAGAAACACACATGTTCAAAACGGATATTACCTTCTTTGACTTTAGCCTGCCCATTTTCTTGAAGAGGTTCATAGGTCCTCTCGTCTATCAGGGCAAAGACACGACCGGCAGAAACCATAGACGTTTGAAGAGTTGAAAAGTTTTGCGTCACCTCAATCAAGGGGTCAAAGAGACGATTGATATACTGGATAAAGGCATACATAGTTCCTGCCGTTATTCCCAGATAAAGTCCTCGATAGCCAAAATAGGCCATTAAAACTGCATATCCTAGGAGTTTAAGCAAACTCATAGCAGGGCGCAAAAAAAGGGCATCCAAGGCTACAGAACGGTTGGCATATACCAAGTGTTCTCGGTTTATCTCATCAAATTCTACCTGTAGACGCTTCTCTTGATTAAAGGCCTGGATAATCCTGATTCCTTCTATGTTCTCTGCCAGCTTACTATTGATATCTGATAAGAGACTTCTGGTTTTCTCAATGATTTTCACTGATTTTTTCCGATAGAGATTGACCAAAAGGAAAATCAAGGGGAGAAAGAGCAAGACTAATGCTGTCAAACGAAAATCCAACACCAACATGGTATAAAGGGTTGTTAGAAAGATAAAAACTGCTGAGATAAAGCTAGATAAAATCCCCGAAAACATATCACTGATAGTCTCGGTGTCATTTGTCAAACGAGAGACGATAGAGCCTGCTGGCGTCTTGTCAAAATAAGACATACCCAGTTTTTCCATATTGGCAAAGGCATCTCGACGAATATCCCTAACAATACTGTAAGACACGCGCGCAAAGAGAAGATTACCGACATACTGGACCAGAGTTTGTAGGATATAAAGGCCATAATAGACCAGCAAAACGGTCACAGCAATTTGATTAAGATTACTCAGATACTGATCAATAAAGTGGGAAGCTACAAGGGGAATGATGCTTTTAATGACAGTAGTCGCTAGGAGAAAACTGAGTGCCAAAAAGGTCAGGAGTCCATAGGGCTTGAGATAGGACATCAAGCGCTTCAATACAGCCCATTGTTCTTGTTTATTCTGCATCTTCTTCTCCCTTCATTTCCAGCTGCTGAGACTGGTAGGTTTGGGCATACCAGCCATCCAAGGCTAGCAAGTCATCGTGTGTACCCCGTTCGATAATTTGTCCATTTTGCAGAACCAAAATCAAATCTGCATGGACAACTGCACTAAGGCGATGAGCTGTGATAATGGTTGTCTTGTCCTGACGCGTTTCCTTGAGGTTATCGATGATGGCATACTCTGTCTTGGCATCCACGGCTGACAAGGAATCATCTAAAATCAAAATATCAGGGTCTAAAATCATCGCCCGACTCATAGCCAGACGTTGCTTTTGACCACCAGAAAGACTGACTCCCTTTTCACCAATCAGCGTATCAAATCCCTGAGGCATGGCTACAATGTCTTGGTAAACTTGGGCTAGCTTGGTCGCTTCCTCGACCGCTGAAAGGGGCAAGTTAGGATTGCCAAAGCGGATATTGTCTAAGATAGAAGTCGCAAAGAGAAACTGGTCCTGAGGAACATAGCCCATAAGACTACGGAGATCTGTCAAACGATAGTCACGAATATCGTGACCATTTAGGTAAATAGCACCCTTATCCACATCGTATTCACGCAAGAGAAGCTTGATCAAGGACGTTTTTCCAGAGCCTGTCTGACCAACCAAGCCCAGAGTTTGCCCTTTTTCCAAACTAAAGTGAACATTTGTCAGTGTTTCCTCATTTTCAAAGGCAAAGCTATCAATGTCGTACTGCAAGCGCCCGTTTTCAATGCCATCTAAAGGAAACTCAGGGTCTTGTACAGGTGACTCCTGATACAAAAGTTCCTCAATCCGATGGTAGGAAACCTTGCCTCGCTGAGTGATATTAAAGAGGAAACCAATGGCCATGAGAGGCCAGACCAGCATATCCAAATAGCTGATAAAGGTGACCAGATTCCCAACTGTAATCTGCCCCTCCTGAACCATCAAGGAGCCGACCAAGAGCGTTAAAACATAGGAGGAACCAACAAATAAAAGAACCATAGGATCAAAGAGACTATCGTATTTCATGGTTTGCAGGTTCTTTTGGAATGTCAATTCATTGACTGCCTGAAAGGACTTGAGCTCGTCCGCCTGATAACCGAAAGACTTGGTCACTTTGATACCTGATACGGACTCCTGTACCTTGTTATTAAGTTCGGAAAAGGCAGCTTGTGATTCGCCAAAGGCCTTGTGGGTCTTTCTCCCAAGACGACTAGTCGCATAGGCCATGAAAGGCAGGGGAAGAATGGCAACCAAGGTCATCTGCCATGAAATGCTAAAGAGCATGGTCAGCAAGGTCACCAAAGCCGTGATAGAAGCATCAACTGCAGACATAACCCCTCCCCCTGCGAGACGAGTCAAGGCATTGATATCGTTGGTTGCGTGTGCCATCAAGTCCCCCGTCCGATAGGTTTGATAAAAGGCTGGAGACATTTTTGTGAAATGCTCAAACAAGCGAGAGCGCATAATCTGTCCCAAACGGTAGGAAGTCCCAAGGATATACATACGCCAAACATAGCGCAGATAGTACATCCCAAAGGCTGAAAGAAGCAAGTAAAATAGGGCAAGAAGGAGGTCCTGCTGGGTTAATTGCCCCGATGTGATGGCATCAATGACCCTCCCCATAACCATTGGGGGAATGAGGTTGAGGACGGAAACCAAGACCAGAGCCACAATCCCGACTAAATAACGGCGTTTTTCTAACTTGAAAAACCACCAAAGTTTTTGAATAATGGACATAACATCCCTTTCTGATTGCAAATAGAAACCTGAGGCCAAGACCCCAGGTTTTTCTTATTCATAGGTTACGACTGTGACCGCACCCTTGTCATACTCAGCGATAAAGATATTGGCTACATTGTCATGCCCTTGCTTGCTGAGGTTATCAAGCAACCACTCTTCGTTACGACCAATCGACTCCAAAACATCGACTTGTATCACACCGTCAGTCACAACTGGATACTTAGGATTTTCATCTCCCATTTGGACCACGATGAGTTGGCCATTTTGCTCCTGCACAGCGCGTTTGACCTGCTTCATCTGGAAAATCCCTTGGCTACGAAGCTTGAGGGCTACTTCCGCTGCAGACAAACCAACTGAACGACAGGCTTCTGGGTCAATCTGCCCATTTTTGATGAGGAGAGTTGGCTTACCATCAATCAAGCGTTTGACAAAATGAACATTGTTACTAAGCCACTTGAGGGTCAAAACCAAAATCGTCCACATCATCAAAATCACTGCGTACTGGAGAATGCTAATAGAACTATTGTAAATCACCCCACCGATAATACCACCGAGAACATAGTTCTGAATTTGGTCTGTCGCAGAGTTAGGCGCCAGATTTCCCTTTCCTGTCACATTGATAACAAAAACAAGCGAGAAAAGACCCAAGGCCAGTTTGATTAAAATTTCCATATAATTGAGTGTCATTTGTTTACCTCCACCAATTCAATAGCGTCTGTTTGATGCAATTCTAATTTCTCTAAAAGATACTTGTCTGGTTGGCTCCCGTTCATGGCACGATAGAAATTTGAACCTACCTTGATAAGTGCTCCATCAGTGGCTGCAGAAGTATTGACATAAACTTCTGATTTATCCACTCCCAAGTCTTTGGAAACAACCTCTATGAAATGAAGTGAAGTTTGAAATTGGTTGTTAGAGGCTTGATTGGTCTGGTATTTTGAGATTGTCACCAAAAGCATGGCCACCAAGGTCAAGGCCAAAATCATGACCAATTCCCGAAACTTAGTCCCCTTTTTATCTCGATAGGCTTTAAAAGCAAAAAATCCTGTGATAGCTAGGAGCACAATCCCAAAGCCAATCATGATGCCATTTTGCTGACTGATTTGGCTAAGTACATAGTCATATGAGTAAAATTTCATTTATTTTCACTCCCTTTCATAAAATCATTCTTAATTATAAACGAAAGAGAGTGATTTTTCAAGCCATACGTTGGGGAAATGGACCTTTTTTTGGTATAATAAAATCTATAATCTGAATGAAAAAGGTAACTTTATGAAACTCATCTCATGGAATATTGATTCCCTCAACGCAGCCCTAACTAGTGACTCAGCTCGCGCCAAATTGTCCCAAGAAGTCCTACAAACCTTGGTCGCTGAAAATGCTGATATCATCGCTATCCAAGAAACCAAGCTTTCTGCCAAGGGTCCTACAAAGAAACACTTGGAAATTTTAGCTGAACTCTTCCCAGGCTACGAAAACACGTGGCGCTCTTCCCAAGAACCTGCCCGTAAAGGCTATGCTGGTACTATGTTCCTTTATAAGAAAGAACTCACACCCACTGTCACTTTCCCAGAAATCGGTGCTCCTTCTACCATGGACTTGGAAGGTCGCATCATCACCCTGGAATTTGATGAATTTTTCGTAACGCAAGTTTACACACCAAACGCTGGCGACGGTCTCAAACGCTTGGAAGAACGCCAAATCTGGGATGTCAAATATGCGGAGTATTTGGCTCAACTAGACAAAGAAAAACCAGTCCTTGCGACTGGTGACTATAACGTAGCCCACAATGAAATCGACCTTGCAAATCCTGCTAGCAACCGCCGTTCACCAGGATTTACTGACGAAGAACGTGCTGGATTTACTAACCTCTTGGCAACTGGATTTACCGATACCTTCCGCCACATTCACGGCGATGTTCCAGAACGCTACACTTGGTGGGCACAGCGCAGCAAGACTTCTAAAATCAACAATACAGGCTGGAGAATCGACTACTGGCTCACAAGTAACCGCATCGCTGACAAGGTGACCAAGTCTGACATGATTGACTCAGGAGCTCGCCAAGACCATACACCCATTGTCTTGGAATTTGAACTCTAAGGAGAAGGCTAATGGACTATCAAGCTGTCATTCCTGAATTTGTAGTATCTAACCTCGAAAAGTCACGCCACTTCTACTGCGACTTGCTAGGCTTCTCTGTCGAATACGAACGCCCCGAGGAGAAATTTCTCTTCCTCTCACTTGAAGACTGCCAACTCATGTTAGAAGAAGGCGACGCAGAAGAATTAGCTCAGCTGACTTATCCTTTCGGGCGTGGTGTCAATATTTCCTTTGGCATTGAAGATGTTCCTCAGCTCCACCAAAAACTGCTGGAAGCTGACTATCCCATCCATCGTCCCCTGATAAAAAGAGAATTTCGAGTGGGAGATAGTTTTATTTATCCCCATGAATTTGCAGTCTTGGATCCAGATGGCTATTTTTTAAGATTTAGCGAGTAGAAAAATAGAGATTGGGAAAAAGTCTTTAAAGTTAGAAAAAGGCATATTGTCAGTTGTTTAAAAACTTAATAATATGCCTTTTATGATGGAAAAATCTTCTAAATATTAGCCAATAAGTTAATTTTTGCCCATTTTTATTATATTTGTTCGTTTTTGAAATCAAAACACTAACAAAATATTTGATTTCTAAAGTTATTTAGTGTAAAATAAAAACATTGGTACAAGCCTATTTAAAATTGAATATCTTTTTACTTGTTTATGTCGTGAATTGGCACGACGTTTCTACAAGGTGCCGGAACACCTAACAATAAGTAAGTCAGAAGTGAGGTATGGTCGTTTTTGCCATGCCTATTTTGGGGACTTACTTAGAGATTAAGTAGGTCCTTTTTGAATATTTTGGTTAAATATATAGTACTAGCAAACTGGATCACTATGGAAACATTTAACCAACAAGTAAACTGGCTTTTAGACTTTAGGAGGTCTTATGAAATTATTAGAAGAGCGCATCCTTCAGGATGGGCATATCTTGGGTGACAACATCCTCAAGGTGGATTCCTTTTTAACCCACCAAGTTGACTTTAGCTTGATGCGAGAAATTGGTAAGGTTTTTGCGGAAAAATTTGCTGCTGCTGGTATTACCAAAGTCGTAACCATTGAAGCGTCGGGTATCGCCCCAGCTATTTTTACAGCTGAAGCCTTAAATGTTCCCATGATTTTCGCCAAAAAAGCTAAGAACATCACTATGAACGAAGGAATCTTAACTGCCGAAGTTTACTCCTTTACCAAGCAAGTGACCAGCACCGTTTCTATCGCAGGAAAATTCCTCTCACCAGAGGACAAGGTTTTGATTATCGACGATTTCCTTGCTAACGGCCAAGCTGCCAAAGGCTTGATTCAAATCATCGAACAAGCTGGTGCCACAGTCGAAGCTATCGGTATTGTGATTGAAAAATCCTTCCAAGATGGCCGTGATTTGCTTGAAAAAGCAGGCTACCCTGTTCTATCACTCGCTCGTTTGGATCGTTTTGAAAATGGTCAGGTCGTATTTAAGGAGGCAGATTTCTAATGCAAACTCAAGAAAAACATTCGCAAGCAGCCGTTCTTGGCTTGCAGCACTTACTCGCCATGTACTCAGGATCTATCCTGGTTCCCATCATGATTGCGACAGCCCTTGGCTATTCAGCTGAGCAGTTGACCTACCTGATTTCTACAGATATCTTCATGTGTGGAGTGGCAACCTTCCTCCAACTACAACTCAACAAATACTTTGGGATTGGACTCCCAGTCGTTCTCGGTGTTGCCTTCCAGTCGGTCGCTCCCTTGATTATGATTGGACAAAGCCATGGTAGTGGTGCTATGTTTGGTGCCCTTATTGCATCAGGGATTTACGTGGTGCTTGTTTCAGGTGTCTTCTCAAAAGTGGCCAATCTCTTCCCATCTATCGTAACAGGATCTGTTATTACCACGATTGGTTTAACCTTGATTCCTGTCGCTATTGGAAATATGGGAAATAACGTTCCAGAGCCAACTGGTCAAAGTCTCTTGCTTGCTGCTATTACTGTTGTGATTATCCTCTTGATTAACATCTTTACCAAAGGATTCATCAAGTCTATCTCCATTTTGATTGGTCTAGTTGTTGGAACTGCCATTGCTGCTACCATGGGCTTGATTGACTTCTCTCCTGTTGCGGCAGCACCACTTGTCCATGTCCCAACTCCACTCTACTTTGGGATGCCAACCTTTGAAATCTCATCTATTGTCATGATGTGTATCATCGCAACGGTTTCTATGGTTGAATCCACTGGTGTTTACCTGGCCTTGTCTGATATCACAAAGGATCCAATCGATAGCACGCGCCTGCGCAACGGTTACCGCGCAGAAGGTTTGGCCGTACTTCTCGGAGGAATCTTTAACACCTTCCCTTACACAGGATTTTCACAAAACGTTGGTTTGGTTAAGTTGTCAGGTATTAAGACTCGCCTACCAATCTACTACGCAGCTGGTTTCCTAGTTCTTCTTGGACTCCTTCCTAAGTTTGGCGCCCTTGCCCAAATCATTCCGAGCCCTGTCCTCGGTGGTGCCATGCTGGTGATGTTTGGTTTTGTATCGATTCAAGGGATGCAAATCCTCGCCCGCGTTGACTTTGCCAACAATGAACATAACTTCCTTATCGCAGCAGTTTCAATCGCTGCAGGTGTTGGACTCAACAACAGTAATCTCTTTGTCAGCATGCCGACAGCCTTCCAAATGTTCTTCTCAAACGGAATCGTCGTAGCCAGCCTACTCGCCATTGTCCTCAATGCCGTATTAAATCATAAAAAGAAATAAGAAAAAGAGGTGCGAGCCTCTTTTTTCTTTATCTATATCCTTACCTGTCTGTCTTCTGACCGTTGGCCTGTGACAAACATGGTGAAGGTTGCCTTGCATACATTTCTGCCTTCTTGATTGGTGATATCGACATCCACCACACAGGTTGTACGACCTTGATGGACACATTCTCCTTTAATGGTCAGCACATCGTCGAGTTTTCCTGCCTTGAGGTAATTAATAGAGGATTGAAGCGTCACTACGTCTAGTCCTAGCGAGATAAGCACCAAACCACTAATCTGGTCGCAAAGGGTAAAGAGATAGCCGCCATGGGCATAGCCATAGTAGTTGAGCGACGAGTCCACTACTTTCGTCGTCACCACAACGTGACCATCTCTCATTTGTTCAATTTCGTAATTTTCAAAGGCAGATATAGCGTCAAAATGAAAATCTTTCATCGTTTCCTCCTGATATTTCAAACGACACTATGATACTACTTTTTATAGGACTGTGCAAGGAGAAAGCTCCTAGTCTGGCAAAATTCCTACCTGCTCCACAAAGCGCATAAAGGCTGCCTGTCCTTGTTCTGTCTGCTTGTAGACTCCTGCATCCTCAAGTACACGTGCAAAGATAGTACCCACAGAGTCCTTGACGATTTCAAGGGCTTTTTCTTTATCCGTTAGGTCTGGATGGTGGGCTCTAAGTTGGTCTGCCCATCCCTGATGATAATCGACAACTGCATCACCATCTCCCATGAGATAGCTAGCGACTTGCTCCAATTCTTCTTTCAAACGTGGTGGCAAGATTGCCAAGCCCATGACCTCAATTAAGCCGATATTTTCCTTCTTGATATGTTGGACGTCCTTGTGGGGATGATAGATACCATCAGGATGTTCTGCAGAAGTCTGATTGTCTCTCAAGACTAAGTCCAACTCAAACTGGCCATCGCGTTTACGGGCTATAGGTGTGATGGTGTGATGCGGTGTTCCGTCCGTCTCTGCCAAAATCTGCACTGCAGGATCTGAATACTGGCGCCATTCCTGCAAAATCTTATCAGCCAAGTTGATCAAATCCTCTTTGGAATCCGAAGTCAAACGTAGCACTGACATAGGCCACTTGACAATCCCAGCCTTGACCTGCTCAAAACCAGTAAATCGGAAGGCCTTTTGCAAGGGAGCCAATTCCATAGGAAATACGTGATGGCCTCCCTGATAGTGATCATGAGTTAAAATAGAGCCTCCCACAATCGGTAGGTCGGCATTAGAGCCAGCAAAATAGCCTGGAAACTGCTCTACGATAGCCAGCAAACGTTCAAAACTCTGACGACTAATAGCCATGGGACGATGCTGGCCATCTAAGAAAATACAGTGCTCATTAAAGTAAGCATAGGGCGAATACTGGAAGCCCCACTCCTGACCCGCCATTTCAAAACGGATAATACGGTGATTGCTGCGAGCTGGGTAGTTAACTCGACCATGATAGCCCTCATTCTCTAGACAAAGCTGACACTGAGGATAATTGCTGGCTTGCACCAACTTGGCTGCCGCAATCTCTTTGGGATCCTTTTCAGGCTTGGAGAGATTGATGGTAATTTCAAGCTCTCCGTAGTCAGATGGAACACGATAAGCGATATTTTTAGCAATGGCCTTGAGTTTGATGTAGTCATTTTTCTGACTGAGTTGGTAAAAATCTGCTATCGCTTGCTCTGGAGAGTGGGCGTAGGTTTCCCAGAAATCACGATTGACCTGAGTTGGACAAGGAGTCACCAAATCCATCAGTTCAGCACCAAGGATTTCACGCGCAGTCTGACTATCCTCAATCGTTTCTAATCGAACCGCTTCCTCAACCAGTTGGTACTTGAGGTCAATCAATTTATCTAGATCAGTCTCAACTTCCAAAACACCATCTCCCACTCGTGCCAAGACACGGTTGGTCAGGTAGATTCGATCCATTTCCTCAAATGAACTTTCAGAAATGACATGTGTTACAAATTTATCTACTAAGGTCACTATAGAGCCTCCTTTTGACTAGTCAAGGACGCGAGTGCCACCTGCAACTTCAGCGATATAGAAGCTTGGAGCGTATCCAACTACTTCCTCGTAGTGTTTGCCTACAGCTTCCTTAAAGGCCTCAACAGTATCTTTTTGAACCAAGGCAATGGCACATCCGCCAAAACCTGCCCCTGTCATACGAGCACCGAGAACACCTTCTTGCGCCCAAGCTGTGTGGACAAGGGTATCCAATTCTAAGCCAGTTACTTCATAGTCATGTTCTAGAGAAACGTGTGAAGCATTCATCAAACGACCAAATGTTTCCAAATCTCCTGCTTGAAGGGCTGCTTGAGCTTTGAGGGTACGTTGGTTTTCAAGCACAGCATGGCGAGCACGTTTCAAACGATTTTCATCTTTGATCAGATAGCTATATTGGTCAAAGGCCCACTCGTCCAACTCACCCAAGGTCTGAATCTCCAAGGCAACTTGTAATTCTTCCACTGCTTTTTCACATTCAGCACGGCGCTCATTGTATTTAGAGTCCGCCAATTCACGACGTTTGTTGGTATTCATAATAACAACGACATTGTCCTTCAAATCAAGTGGCACCAAGTCGTACTCCAAAGTGTTGGTATCTAGGTAAATAGCACGTTGGTCAGCCCCCATACCGATAGCAAACTGGTCCATGATACCAGAGTTTACTCCGATAAAGTTATTCTCAGTTTGTTTACCGATTTTAACCAAATCGAGACGCTCTAATTTTAAATCAAAAAGATGCTCAGCCACAACCCCTGTCAAGAGTTCCAAGGATGCTGAAGAAGACAAGCCAGCACCATTTGGGATATTCCCACAAACATAAAAATCAAAACCTTTGTCAATAACATGACCAGCTTCTTGCAAGAAATGAAGAACTCCTTTTGGATAGTTGGTCCAGTTGTGCTCTTTTTCAAACTTGAGGTCAGCTAGAGGCACTTCGATAATGCCCTTGTCCTCAAAGTTGGCTGAATAGAAACGCAAGACTTGGTCGTCACGCTTGCGAGCTGCCCCGTAAGTTCCCAAGGAAATAGCAGCTGGAAAAACGTGCCCACCGTTATAGTCTGTGTGTTCACCAATCAAGTTGATACGACCTGGTGAAAAGAAAGTTTGGTCTGCTTCTTGACCAAAAACAGCAAGAAAGTCTTTTCGAAGTGCTTCAGCAGTAAGATGTTGTGTCATATGATTTCTCCTTTGTCTGTTCGTTAAGTCATACTCTTCGAAAATCTCTTCAAACCACGTCAGCTTCACCTTGGATTATATATGTGACTGACTTCGTCAGTCTTATCTACAACCTCAAAACAGTGTTTTGAGCAACCTGCGGCTAGTTTCCTAGTTTGCTTTTTGATTTTCATTGAGTATCATCTTAATGTGTAATCGTTTTCTTCTATTTTATCCAATGGATTTCCCAAGGTCAATCCTTTTTACTAAATTTTTACTAAACTATCAGTAAAAAGCAGAAAAATATGATATACTAACCTAATCAAGGAGGATTTATGGCTACATTAAAAGACATTGCACAGCTAGCCTCTGTCTCTATCGCGACCGTATCCCGTGTCCTCAACCGCGACCAGAGCCTATCAGTTACAGAAGAGACCAGACACCGTATTTTAACCGTTGCTGAAGAGTTGGGCTACACCAAACACCTCAAGACAGGCGAGTCCCATAAGCCCAAGCAAAAGATTGCCATTATCCAATGGGTCAGCGAACAAGGGGAGCTGGACGACCTCTACTACTACCAGATTCGCCTAGGCATAGAAAAAAGAGCCCAAGAACTGGACTATGATATCTTGCGCTATTTTAATGACCATCCTTTTACCCTAAGCGAGGAAGTGATTGGGATTCTTTGCATTGGAAAGTTTAGCCGAGCTCAGATTTCTGCCTTTGAAGAATACCAAAAGCCTCTTGTATTTCTAGACAGCGATACCCTTTCCCTAGGACACACCTGCATTATCACGGATTTTTACACTGCCATGAAACAGGTTGTCGATTATTTCCTCAGCCAAGGACTGGACCGTATCGGGATTCTAACAGGCCTTGAGGAAACAACAGACCAAGAAGAAATCATTTATGACAAGCGACTTGAAAACTTCAGAAACTACAGTCAAACAAAAGGAATCTATCATGATGAACTGGTCTTTCAAGGAAGCTTTACTGCCCAGTCTGGCTATGACTTGATGAAGGAAGCCATTCAGAGCTTGGGAGAACAACTCCCACCAGCATTTTTTGCCGCTAGTGATAGTCTTGCAATCGGTGCCCTCAGAGCCCTACAAGAAGCTGGAATCAGCCTGCCAGACCGTGTCAGCCTCATTTCCTTTAATGACACTAGCCTGACCAAGCAGGTCTATCCTCCTCTTTCCAGCATCACCGTCTATACCGAAGAAATGGGCCGAGCAGGTATGGATATTCTTAACAAGGAAGTGTTACATGGACGGAAAATTCCTAGCCTGACCATGCTGGGAACCAGACTGACTCTGAGAGAAAGTACTCTAAATCAAAAATAGGATAACATAAAAAAGAATCTGGGACAAAAATCTAATCTTTTTGTCCCAGACTCTTTTATTCGATTACAATCATCGATTTAATAGTCTTACGTTCATCCATATCTTTATAGGCTTGATCAATCTCATCTAAGCGATAACTATGAGTGAACACACGACCTGGATTGATGTCTCCATCAAGGACGGCTTTTAGTAAAAATTGCTTATCGTAGGTTGTGACAGAAGCTGCTCCACCTGCTACAGATATGTTTTGGGCAAAGGTCGAACCAAGAGCACGGTTATTGTAGTGCGGTACACCAACAAATCCCATGCGCCCTCCATTATGGAGAGCACCAAGTGCTTGATCAACAGCTGCTTCTGTTCCAACACACTCAAGTGCTGCGTCTGCTCCACCACCGAGAATTTCACGCACCTTAGCAATACCTTCTTGACCTCGCTCAGCTACAACAGCTGTCGCACCCGACTCCAGAGCCATCTTTTGACGATCTTCATGACGACTCATAAGGATAATTTGCGACGCACCACGCATCTTCGCCGCGATGACAGCACATTGACCAACAGCCCCATCACCAATGACCACAACCTTATCCCCTTTTTGAACATTTGCCACACGCGCTGCATGATAGCCTGTCGGCATGACATCAGCTAGAGTCAAGAGAGACTTAAGCATCCCTTCTGTGTAGTCAGACGGTTGTCCAGGGATTTTAACAAGTGCCCAATTGGCATAGTGGAAACGGATATACTCAGCCTGGACACCACCTGACCAGTTGGTCCCAATATGGCGGTCACAAGTCCCATCATAGCCAGCACGACAAGCGTCACACTCCCCACAGCCATGGGTGAAAGGTGCAATGACAAAGTCACCAGATTTTACTGTAGTAACATTCTCACCAACTTCTTCGACAATCCCGATTGCCTCGTGACCGCTATTTTGATGCCCCTTTTCAATGTCTGGATTGCGGTAGCTCCAGAGGTCTGAGCCACAAACGCAAGTGCGAACAATGCGGATAATAGCATCATCTGCTTCTATAATTTGCGGACGTTCAATTGTAGCAAGTCCAACCTGACCTGCCTTTGTATATACTGCTGATTTCATTTAAAATTTTCCTTCCTTATAAAGTTTAATTTTGAGATTTAAGTGATTTAAAGCCGTCTGTAACTGAGACAAGCGATCCTCTAATTTTTGCTTTTCCTCTTCTAAAATACCAAGTCTTTCATCTCTCGTTTCATCTCCCTTTTGGTAGAGCGACATATAGTTAACTAAACTGTCTACAGAGACACCTGCCGAACGAAAACACTTAATAAATTCCAGCGCTTCAATATCCTGATCTTGAAAATCACGAATTCCAGTTGCAGTTCGAGTAATCGGTGGCACAAGACCAACCCGTTCATAATACCGAATCGTATCCGCTGAAATTCCTAATAAGTCACTGGCAGATTTAATATTCATAGGCTAACCTCCTCTCATTTCATTCACTGAGTTCACGCTATTCTAATACTCAATGAAAATCAAAGAGCAAACTAGGAAGCTAGCCGCAGGCTGTACTTGAGTACG
>NZ_JUUO01000129.1 GCF_001074975.1 Streptococcus pseudopneumoniae
TTATACTACAAAAGGTAAACATTTGACAATCGATAGCCGTCGCTTAATCGAACGATGGAAAAAAGAAGGGAAATCAAATAGAGAAATTGCCTCTCTACTTGGAAAAGCTCCTCAAACAATCCACACTGAAATCAAGCGTGAGACAATCCGACAATGTCTTGGGAAAGGGCGCTTCAAAGAAGTTTATTCTGCCGACTATGCTCAACAGTCTTATGAAAGCAATCGCAAGCGCTCGGTCAAGAAATCAAGCTTAACCAAGGAACTAAAGGAAAAGATTCTCCACTATCATAATCAAAAGTTTTCTCCTGAAATGATGGTCAAGGCTAAGGAGGTTAACGTGGGAATTTCTACCATCTACTACTGGATTCATCATGGAAAATTGGGGGTAACCAAACAGGATCTGCTTTATCCTAGAAAAGGAAAATCTGCTAAGAAACAAGCTAGTTCCAGCTTTAAACCCGCTGGTCAATCTATCGAACAGAGGCCTGAAGCTATCAATCTGCGATTGGAGAATGGACATTATGAGATTGATACAGTTCTACTTACAAGAGCGAAAAACTACTGTTTGCTTGTCTTGACAGATCGAAAGAGCAGGCATCAGATTATCCGATTGATTCCAAATAAAAGCGCTGAGTCTGTCAATCAGGCTCTGAAACTAATCTTGAAACAACACAAGATTCTGTCCATTACGTCAGATAATGGAACGGAATTCAACCGCTTGTCTGATGTGTTTTCTAAGGAACATATCTATTATGCACACCCCTATGCCTCTTGGGAAAGGGGAACTAATGAGAATCACAACAGGCTCATTCGTAGATGGTTACCTAAGGGAACTAAGAAAACGACTCCCAAAGAAGTCGCATTCATCGATCTTGGATTAATAACTATCCTAAAAAATGCTTGAACTACAAGTCCCCCAGAAAATTTCTGCTTGCTGACTAACTTGAACTTGAAATTTGGCGAAGTTACGCAAATTAAAAAAATTGTAAAAAGTTAAAAAAAGTAGTTGACAAAAAACAAAAAGTCGGTATAATAGTAAGAGTTGAAAACAACAACAAC
>NZ_JUUO01000130.1 GCF_001074975.1 Streptococcus pseudopneumoniae
TTAAGGGAAGTCCCCAATATCTTTGAATGTTTAGAGTGCTTTTTTAAAACTAAATGACTATATCTTGAGTTAAAGCCTCTACATGAGGTTGTTCAACAGGTGTTACGCTATCCGCACTAACGACGCGCGCACCTAAAAACATCAGTGCTGCAACAGCAACTGAAGCCGCACCAAAGCTATACTTACGAATAGAGAAGCGTAACACTTTTTCTCGTTTCTGGCGTTCGATACGACTCATGGATGATTTTTTATCCATTCTATTGTCTCCTTTTTTTAAAATTAGCTTACCTAAAATACATATGATTTATATTCATAGGCAAGGCTATCCAACTATGATTGTATACTTTTTTGTGGGAATATGCAAATCATTTCTCGC
Source organism: Streptococcus pseudopneumoniae (assembly GCF_001074975.1). Lineage (GTDB taxonomy): Bacteria > Bacillota > Bacilli > Lactobacillales > Streptococcaceae > Streptococcus > Streptococcus pseudopneumoniae_D. Next base: position 377 of record NZ_JUUO01000130.1, read on the forward strand.
TTAAATCACACTTTTTTAGTTTTTATGCTTCTACAATATTTATATTTGATACAACCTCTAATTTTCTTTGATAGCATTGGAGTATCATGATATTTTTTTGTTCTTCAACCCATTAAAAATGACTTATTTTTAAAATATCACACAAACGATTGAAACTATCAATATCTGAGCTTCATTTTATCCTATTAAATAAAACTGGAGTTTTTCCTTTCTGTAGAATAAATCTATTGTACCTTATCGTATTAGTCGTCTCATAATACAATACATTTCTCTAGGATAACGAATAGTAATACTCTTCGAAAATCTCTTCAAACCACGTCAACGTCGCCTTGCCGTATATATGTGACTGACTTCGTCAGTCTTATCTACAACCTCAAAACAGTGTTTTGAGCTGACTTCGTCAGTTCTATCCACAACCTCAAAACGGTGTTTTGAGCAACCTGCGGCTAGTTCCCTAGTTTGCCCTTTGATTTTCATTGAGTATAAGTTCTCAATATCAGATGACACACTCGTTAGTAAGTGTACTAATAGTGCACTTTTTGAGACATTTCAAAACTGAGCACTAGGATTGAAGAAATACAATATTTTGAGAGGGTCTTGGTACGAATATTGACGTCTACTTTTTTCAAGAATACAACAACGACCTTGCATTTCTTCAAATGAAGAGCAAGGTCATTTCTTAATCTTTTATCATTTCATCGGCCACTTAACAGTAAGTAGTTCAAACCTTAATAAAAGGTTTATTTTAGTCTTCTTTTTTCTTTCCAAGAGCAAGTCCGAGACCGCCTAACATACCAAGAAGCCCTAGAGATGCAAAAGTCACATTTGACTCTGTTCCAAGTCTTGGCAATACATTTTGAGAATCATTTGATTCTGTTCCTGTATTTGGCAATACATTTTGAGAATCATTTGACTTAGCTCCATTATCAACAGTAGTCTTAGTATCTACCTGATCTGCATTTGGAGTAACTGCATTTGAAGTTGGAGTAGCTGGTGTTGGTGCAGGTGCATCTTGACCAGAACCTCCATTAGTATCTGGTGTGACTGGAGTTACTGGAGTTGGAGTTGTTGGTGCAGGTGTATCTTGACCAGAATTCTCATTAGTATCTGGTGTGACTGGAGTTGCTGGAGTTGCTGGAGTTGGATTTGTAGTTCCACTTACTTTTCTGAAAATGTGAGTCATTACTGGTTCATTTTCATCAATCACAGTTCGTACAAATTCATATCCTGGAATTGATCCATGTTCAGCATCCTTTTCACTACCTGTCTTAAGGGATGGTTTCAATACAGCTCCATCTTCATCAATCCAGTGAACCTCAATCATTAGCTCTGGCAATGCAATTGAACCCCCTAATACATCGTTTTCAAAAGTTGTTACCTTAGGAACTCCCACAGATGATTTACCTGGTTCAGTAATCTTACCTGTACCTGTTTTTTCTACGTTTGGTAGATCACTGTTTGGTACTTTACCTTTACCATCTTCATCGATTGTAACAACGATTGGATTACCATCTTTACCTGGGATTTCTACCTTAGTTCCTGGTGGATATGTTGACCCATCTGGTTTCTTCGGTGTCACTGTAACATCACCTGTCTTAGGATCTTGTTCTAACTCTACTTTTGGTTCTTTCGTTATTCCATATGTTCGAACTGTTGTAGGAGTTACCTTACCTGTTTTTGAATCAACTTCATAGGTAGTGGTATCAATCACATCGCGACCTTCAGAATCTTTAGATTGTTCAACCTTAGTTTTCGCACCAACTTTAACGATTGTCTTACCTGCTGGGGTGACGACTGGGGTACCAACATGTTCTGTGATATGACCATCTTTTGGATTTACATCGTAAGTGGTTGTAGTAACTGTTTTACCTTTTTCACCCTCAATACGCTCATCTGGTGTACCGAAGTCTTTTTCAACATCTTTAACGTATTCCACTTCTGGTTCAATCGGTGTTTCTACGACTTTGTCCTTCGCTGCGACTTTGACAATTATTGCTGTTGGTTCTTTCGTACGAACTGGTTTACCTTCGTTTACTATAATCTTTCCTGTATTAGGATCAACAGTATAAGTTGTTGTGATAGTGTCTTCACCATCTTCACCTTTAACAGTAGTTGGAGCTGTACCTTTTTCTTTCGTATCATCTTTTTCATAGATAACAGGTGACGGTACTACTCTCTTCTCGACTGTTGGTTCTTTCGTTTTCCCATAAGTTCGAACCGTTGTCGGAGTTACCTTACCTGTTTTTGGATCAACTTCATAGGTAATAGTATCAATCACATCACGACCTTCAGGATCTTTAGAGTTCTCAACCTTAGTTTTAGCACCAACTTTAACGATTGTCTTACCTGCTGGGGTCACGACTGGATTACCAACGTGCTCTGTAATATGACCGTCGTTTGAATCTACATCGTACGTGGTTGTAGTAACTGTTTTACCTTTATCACCCTCAGTACGCTCATCTGGTGTACCTAAGTCTTTTTCACCATCTCTAACATACTCAATTTCTGGTTCAATCGGTGTTTCTACTACTTTGTCCTTGGCTGCGACTTTGACAATTGTTGCTGTTGGATTTACTACTACTGGTTCTCCTACTCTTTCTGTAATTGTTCCACCTGCTGGATTTACTTCGTAAGTAGTTGTTACTGTGCGTGAACCTGCTTGTCCTGCTTCTTCCACATTTGGTTGATTTTTGTCGCGTGTATCATCTTTTACATATTTCTTAGGTGATGGGATTTCGGTTGTCTCCACTTTGTCCTTCGCTGCGACTTTGACAATTGTTTCTGTTGGATTTACTACTACTGGTTCTCCTACTGTTTCTGTAATAGCGCCTGTAGTAGGATCAACACTATATGTTGTTGTGATAGTGCGTGAAC
>NZ_JUUO01000131.1 GCF_001074975.1 Streptococcus pseudopneumoniae
TATAGTCATTTAGTTTTAAAAAAGCACTCTAAACATTCAAAGATATTGGGGACTTCCCTTAATAAATCCGTCACTTTCTTTTTCAAGATAGCCCAAGCTTGCTCAATAGGATTCAAATCTGGTGAATAAGGTGGTAGAGGTAAGAAAAAGTGTCTATCTTGAATGCAAAGTTCATCCAAAATGTTCTTGGGATGAAAACTAGCATTGTCCATGACAATGACATGAGGTGTCTTCAAAGCAGGCAGGAGTTGCGTTTTGAACCACTCTACAAAGAAGTTACTCGTCATACTTTCCTTGTAAATCATGGGAGCTATAAACTCTCCATCTACTTGTCCTGCAACAATTGAAGTCCGCTCAAAACGCCGTCCGCTAATCTTTTCATAGACTTTCTTTCCTCTAGGAGCCCGTGCATAAGGACGATAGAGGTAGCGGTCGATTCCCGTTTCGTCAATATATACGACTGGTAAATCTTTTAGGTTATCCAAAATATCAAGAAAATCAGCGACTTTCTCTGGATCTTGTTCCTTAAAGCTAGTCGTCTTTTTTTAAAGTGACTTTAATCTGCTTTAAAGCTGCCCATACTGAAGGGACAGCACAATCAAAATGTTCCGCAATTTCCCGTAAAAAAGCGTCTGGATGAACCTCGACAAAGGCTTTCAACTCCTCCAAAGGAATTTTTCGGCTTTTGGCGACTCGCTTTTTCCGTTCTAAGTGCCCTTGTTCACGTAATTTCTTTTCCCACGTGAAGAGAGTTCTGACGCCAACGTCAAAAACTTTAGCTGCCTCGACATGGCTGTGCCCCTCTTTGATGTAATCTAATGCTCGTTGTTTAAAATCAGTACTATATGCCATAGCTTTATTATAACACGTATTTTATAAACTAAGCGACTATAACAGTTTACTTTTATGAAAATCTTAAAAAATCAGTGAAATCCATGATTTCACTGATTTGTATTAATAAAATTGTTTATATGGTTGATTGAAAGCTGTTAGGATTTCATCAGATGTTTGTGAATAATCTTTTGTTTCTTTCAAATCACCTTTTACAATAATACGTTCTGTAGCAGCAAGGTCTTCACAGGTTACTAATGTAATCTCATCAACCCCTTCTCTATCATCAACTTCATCAACACGATCCGGTGTCACACGTTTGACTTCACGTATTTCATAAGTATAAACTTTATTTTTATCAGTTAGATAAATCTTCATACCATTTTTAGCGTTATCCAAAGGAGAAAATAACATTTTATTAGCATTATTGACACCAAAAATATGATGACTAGCTAGACTATAATTTCCTTCTCCCATCACTTGATCACGCTTCATAGTACCAGCACCATAATATAGATTTACGTTATTCAACCCTTTAAAAATCGGCAGATTCATTTCTAACTCAGGAATAGCAATTCCACCAATAACTGGTAATTTTTGAGCATCCCATTGAGAAGCTAGAACAGCTTCCGAAGAGATAGCTTTGACAGAATCAAAATCAAAATTTCCTTCTGTATCCTGATTTTCTTCTATTTTTTCTTTTGTTACCTGACTAACTTGGTACTTATTGGTATTCCAAACCATGAACATATCACGAATTTTTGAATTGAAAATCAAAGCTACTGACAAGATGATTAAGAATCCTGCCAAGACATTGATTAGTAAATTTTTACGGTTTGTTTTCTTTTTGTTCTTTTTATGAGACATTATGCTTCACCTTCTATTTCGTTTTCAGTCCCAACTTCTTCTTTATCTGCCGCTGCAACTGTTGTAAAGGTTACAATTTTGGCATCTTGATCCAGGCGCATCACTTTAACTCCCATAGTTGAGCGACCTGTTTGTGAAATATTGGCAACGTTGGTTCTAATCATGACACCTGTATCAGTGATAATCATCAAATCTTCATCACCTTTAACTGTCAAGAGACCTGATAGAGGACCATTTTTCTCAGCTACATTAGCCGTCTTCATCCCTTTACCACCACGACCTTTAGTTGGATATTCAGTAGCGACTGTACGCTTACCATATCCTTTTTCTGTGATGATAAGAACCTCGTCCTGGTCTGTGATCACACTAGCACCAACAACTGTGTCCCCCTCACGAAGATTAACACCTTTTACACCAGTAGCGATACGGCTCATTCCCCGAACAGCTGACTGATTAAAGCGAACTGCATAACCAAACTTAGTACCAATGATAATATCCGTATCTTCTTCCGTCAACAAGACATTAATTAGCTCATCTTCATCTTTGAGATTCAGTGCTTTAAGTCCATTTTGACGAATGTTAGCAAATTCCTTGACGCTGGTTCTCTTCACAATACCATGACGGGTTGTGAAGAAAAGATAGGCATCATCACTTCGTTCAGACTCGATATTGATGATGGTCTGAATACTTTCGCCTTCATCCAATTTCAAAAGATTGACAATCGGCAAGCCCTTAGCTGTACGGCCATACTCAGGAATTTCATAGCCTTTCAAACGATAGACACGGCCTTTATTTGTGAAGAAGAGTAGGTGATCATGGGTGCTAGTTGACACTAACTCACGAACAAAATCATCATCCTTAACACCTGTACCTTGAACACCACGACCACCTCGTTTTTGAGCAGTAAATTCGCCTTGGTCTAGACGTTTGATGTAACCCTTATTAGACAGTGTAATTAAGACATCCGATTCTTCAATCAAATCCTCATCTTCAAGACTCAAGACTTCACCGACCATCAATTCCGTACGACGTTGGTCGCCAAATTTACGTTTCACTTCATCCAATTCGTCTTTGATGATTTGAGAAACACGTTCCGGCTTAGCAAGAATATCTGTTAAATCCGCAATCAGAGCCAAGAGGTCATCATACTCAGACTGAATCTTATCGCGTTCCAAACCTGTCAAACGACGAAGGCGCATATCAAGGATGGCTTGACTTTGACGTTCAGATAACTTGAATTTGCTCATCAGCTCAGCTTGTGCTTCCGCATCCGTTTCACTAGCACGGATGATACGAATCACTTCGTCGATATGGTCTAGCGCAATTAAGAGACCTTCTAAGATATGAGCACGCGCTTCTGCTTTTTCCTTATCAAAACGAGTACGACGAACAACCACTTCTTTTTGGTGCTCGATATAAGCATCCAAAATCTGACGAAGAGATAAAATCTTCGGCACCCCATTTTGGATAGCTAGCATATTGAAACCAAAGTTGGTTTGCATCTGGGTCATCTTGAAGAGATTGTTGAGGATAACATTGGCTGAGGCATCGCGCTTGACTTCAATAACAAATCGAACACCTTCCCGGTTTGACTCATCACGTACTGCTGTGATGCCCTCAATGCGTTTTTCCTGAACCAAGCGAACAATATGCTCATGCACCTTTGTTTTATTGACCATATAAGGAAATTCTGTTACAACAATGCGCTCACGACCAGTCTTGGTTTCTTCGATTTCAGTACGAGAACGAAGAACAATAGAACCTTTACCTGTTTCGTAGGCCTTATGAATACCTGATTTCCCCATAACAAGGGCACCAGTTGGAAAATCTGGCCCAGGCAAGACTTCCATCAAGTCCTTCGTAGTCACTTCAGGATTATCCATAACCAACTTCACTGCATCAATGGTTTCACCCAGGTTATGAGGTGGAATATTGGTTGCCATCCCAACCGCAATACCAGTCGCTCCATTAACCAAAAGGTTTGGAAAGCGCGCTGGCAAGACCAAGGGTTCACGTTCATTGGCATCATAGTTATCAACAAAATCAACTGTATTTTTATTGATATCACGAAGCATTTCCAGAGCAATCTTGCTCATACGTGCCTCAGTATAACGCTGGGCGGCAGCACCGTCTCCATCCATGGAACCGAAATTCCCATGCCCATCTACAAGCATGTAACGGTAGCTCCACCATTGCGCCATACGGACCATGGCTTCATAGATAGAGGAATCCCCGTGTGGGTGGTACTTACCCATGACATCCCCTGTAATACGAGCAGATTTTTTATGAGGTTTGTCTGGAGTCACACCCAATTCATTCATTCCGTAGAGAATCCGACGGTGAACAGGTTTCAAGCCATCTCGAACATCAGGAAGAGCCCGCGCTACGATAACACTCATGGCGTAATCGATAAAGCTTGTTTTCATCTCCTTTGTCAGATTGACATTCACTAAATTTTTATCCTGCATTAATAAATGCCTCATTTCACAATTAGTAATTAATAATATTATACCACAATGTCCACTATATTTCAGGTATCCAAACCAGCTAAAACGTTTACATCAAGAACTGGAAAGCATATCCGTGACAAAGCTTTTTAAAAGTGATAAAATTAAGATAACTGGGGAAATCCCTGAATAAAATTAAGGAGATGTTTAGAACAATGACTTCAACTAAACAACACAAAAAAGTTATCCTTGTCGGTGATGGTGCTGTAGGTTCATCTTACGCTTTTGCACTTGTTAACCAAGGAATTGCACAAGAGCTTGGAATTATCGAAATTCCACAATTGTTTGAAAAAGCTGTTGGTGATGCTGAAGACCTTAGCCACGCGCTTGCATTTACTTCGCCAAAGAAAATCTACGCGGCTAAGTACGAAGACTGTGCGGACGCTGATCTTGTTGTTATCACAGCCGGTGCTCCTCAAAAACCAGGTGAAACTCGTCTTGACCTTGTAGGTAAAAACCTTGCTATCAACAAATCAATCGTTGAACAAGTTGTTGCTTCAGGTTTTGATGGTATCTTCCTTGTTGCAGCTAACCCAGTAGATGTCTTGACTTATTCAACTTGGAAATTCTCTGGATTCCCTAAAGAACGCGTTATCGGTTCAGGTACTTCACTTGACTCAGCTCGTTTCCGTCAAGCACTTGCTGAAAAAATTGGTGTAGATGCACGTTCAGTTCACGCCTACATCATGGGTGAACACGGTGACTCTGAGTTTGCCGTTTGGTCACATGCTAACGTTGCCGGTGTAAAATTGGAACAATGGTTGCAAGCTAACCGTGACTTAGATGAAGCTGATCTAGTAGAACTTTTCATCTCAGTTCGCGATGCTGCCTACTCAATTATCAACAAGAAAGGTGCTACATACTACGGTATCGCAGTAGCGCTTGCTCGTATCACAAAAGCTATCCTTGATGATGAAAATGCAGTTCTTCCACTTTCTGTATTCCAAGAAGGTCAATATGGTGTTGAGAACGTCTTTATCGGTCAACCAGCTATCGTTGGGGCACACGGTATCGTTCGTCCAGTAAACATTCCATTGAACGACGCAGAAACTCAAAAAATGCAAGCATCTGCAAAAGAATTGCAAGCTATCATTGATGAAGCATGGAAAAATCCTGAATTCCAAGCAGCTTCAAAAAACTAATTTAGATAGAAATAACTCCTTGAATTATCAGGGAGTTGTTTTTTATCTGTGTCTAAACCAAACATTTTATGAAGCTTACGTGAAGGAAATAAGTTCTAATACTATTCGAAAATCTCTTCAAACCACGTCAACGTCGCCTTGCCGTACTCAAGTACAGGCTGCGGCTAGTTTCCTAGTTTGCTCTTTGATTTTTATTGAGTATAAATATAACTATCATGACACGGATTTACAATAATAGCGCTAAGACGCAATAACAAATCAACACTCACATTATTATAGTCGCTTAGTTTATAAAATACGTGTTATAATAAAGCTATGGCATATAGTACTGATTT
>NZ_JUUO01000132.1 GCF_001074975.1 Streptococcus pseudopneumoniae
TCATAGTAGGTGTGGTTCTTTTTTTTCGAGTGTAGCCCATAGCTTTGAGAGCATAGTGGATAGCAGTTGGATGACAGCTAAATTCAGCAGCTATTTCAGTCAGATAAGCGTCTGGATTATCAGTAAGATAGTTTTTAAGTCTATCTCTATCAACCTTTCTTGGTTTTGTTCCTTTTACTTGATGGTTTAGCTCTCCTATTTTCTCTTTTAACTAATGGTATTACGTGAGATTTGGAAAACATGTGATGCTTCTGTTATACTACCTGTTCGCTCACAATGACCGAGAACTTTTTTACGAAAATCTATTGAATATGCCATAAGAAGATTATACCACATTATGTACTATTTTTGGTTCATTTCACTATAGTAACAACTAAGGCTATTACGTGAAATATCCCCAATTCGTGCAAATTCTAGTTGTGTCATGTCATGTGTCTTTCGTAAAGATTTGATATGATCTCCAATCAGGGAAATTTCTTTTTACTTGATAATACTATCATATCATTTAGAAAATTAAAAAGACTGATTCAAAATCATTTGGGGCTATAGTTCTAAAATTGAAATTTTTCGTGCTAATTCTATGAAATCTTGATTTTCTAATAAATTTGTACTTATTTCCTTCAACCTATACTAATCCCCCATTGTTTCAAGTTTGTAATTAAATCAAAAGTATTAGATATGATTTAAAAATCGTGTTTTAAGCTCTCGTTGACCAATATCATAGTTTGCTATTTAATTTTTACTAAAAAAATCATTATACAAATCAATCTACTAAAGATGAATTTATGGTATACTAATGATAATAAATTGTTATCGGTAGGAGAGGTAAAAAAATGACTAGTTGTTTTGTTGTAATGGGATTTAACACAAAAAAAATTCCAAATACAAATATTGAGGTTGATTTAAATGCTGTATACTCAAATATTATTAAACCTGTTATTTTAAATAAAGAGTTAACTTCAATTCATGGAGAGAATAGATTTAGAGCTGATGAGGTATATACAACTCAAAATATTACAAAAACATTTATTGAAGGTATATTCAAAGCTGATATTGTTATTGCTGACATTACTACGTTAAATCAAAATGCAATTTATGAATTAGGACTGCGCCATGCAATGAGACCTAAATCTACAATTATCCTATGTGATAATCATACTGCTAAAATTAATTTTTTTGATATTTCTCACCTACCTCAAATTAGATATGATTCTGACAAAGTGAATGAACTTGATGAAGTTGTTCGAGTGAAAGATATACTCACAGAGTACATTACTTCTGCAATAAATAGTGACGAAAGATTTATAGATAGTCCGGTATTTGAAAATAACTTATATACAATTGTCGAAAGAAATAATTCTATGGAGGAAAGTAATAATATTTCTATAGAAACATCTCAAAATTCCTTTATGGACCTAGCAAGAATAGCAAAAAAATTTAAAGATGCCGAAGAGTATGTAACAGCAGAAAATTTATATAAAGAACTTTTAGAAAAAGGGTATGTCGATGATGAAATTTTAGCGGGCTACTTATTATCAGCATATAAAAAAGATGAAAAATCCTTAGATAATTTGAGAGAAGCACAGAGAAAAATTAATACTTATCTTGATATAAACAACACTACTTACCATAAAATTTTAGGGATATATGGTGCGATATTTTTACGAATATTTTATATTACAAATGATAAAAGAGATTTATTGTCAGCTATAAATTACTATAGATTGGGTATGAATTTTGAAGATAACAATATATACTGTGCTAGAAATTATTGTGCTACGCTGTTAAAAATTGTAAGTGTTGAAACAGATACCGAAGTTTTAAAAGAACACTACTATACTGCAAAGTATACAGCAAAAATTATATTAGGTTCATTAGAAAATTTGATTAGAAAATCTAGTATGTATGATGATATCTGGTTACAATCTAACCGAGAAGAGCTTCTATATATTTCCGGAATTATTGAAACATTATCGGACAAAGTTTATGGCGAAACCAAGAGACAAAGTAATACTATAAATGAGGGAAGAAAGCTCTTAAGGGAAGATTTAGAAAGAATTAAGTTAAAGCTTATGGACTAACTATTTATAACCTAATTCTCCCCCTTTGATGAATTCATATTTTTCTATAACCATTTGTTTCCATTTATCAAAACTTTTTCTAAACTCAGAGGATTCTACAAATTGAAGAATTTTTTCCTTTGAGTCTAAGGTAAATTCAGGTGATGTAATTGAGTATTCACCCTGATGTAAAATACCTTCTCTTGTCAATTTTTCCTGAGGAATTGTCAATATAGGCAGATCAAAAGTTAATGCTAATATTCCTTCAATCTGACAATACACACTAGTAATCCACTTATTTTCTAAGTGGATTTCTTTTGATTCGAAAAATCTAGGATTATCCTCAGCATCTTTTTTACGAATTCCTTCAGATATATATGTTTGACCAACTGCTAAAATAACCATGCCATAGCTTCTTTGTATCATCTCACGTAGTGATACCATAACTTCATATGGAGTATATTCTGCAGCTTGTAATGTAATACATTCGAAATTATGTCTTTTTAATAACGATACAATTTCATTGATAAAAAAATCTTGGTTTTCAGTAAACGGATTAGGTCTACTCAAAAAAATTTTTATTTTATCACTATTTCCCATAAATTTCTCCTACCGATAACAATTTATTATCGCTATACAAAGCACTCAAATAGGTTTATAATAGCATGATTATTGATAAAGGAGATTTTTATGGATTATAAACTTATTTCTACTTACTTAGATTATTGCAAAACTCATAAGCGTTTGAGTTCGCACACGATTCGCGCTTATAAGAATGATCTTATGCAATTTTATAACTCAGACTATGATAATGTCGAATCCTATATAGAACAGTTGACACGATCTAACATAAAAACGAATACATTAAGAAGAAAAATTGCTTGTATGAAGGTGTTTTATAACTATCTAAAATACCAGAACATAATTGAAGAGAACCCCTTCAATCAATTGCGTTTTCAATTTAGAACTGAAAAAGTATTGCCTAAAACGATTCCGTATGACATTCTGAAAAGTATTTTTTTATATTTAGAGCAGAGAGTAGTTCTATCTAAAACTGATTATCAAAAACAACACGCTGAAAGAAATCTACTAATTATTTCACTTTTGCTTTCAACAGGCATCAGAATTTCTGAACTTTGCCACATTCATCTCAAAGATATTAATCTTTCCAATAAGACACTCCATATTATAGGAAAGGGTAAGAAAGAACGTATCCTATTTTTAGGAGATCAAAAAACATTCAATTTATTAGAAACATATATAAATAAAACAAGAAATGAATCAAATGATTTCTTGTTTCCAGGGAAATATCCACTTAAACCATTGTCAGAGCAAAGTGTACGTTTAGTTATAAAAAGAATCGTTGAACAAAATAACTTTTCTAGATCTATTACACCTCATATGTTTAGACATAGCTTTGCGACAATGCTTCTAGATAGTGATGTAGATATTCGATATATTCAACAAATTCTTGGACACAGTTCTATATCAATCACACAAATCTATACTCACGTATCTCATTCAAAACAAAAAGAAATACTTAGTTCTTTTAATCCTGTATCAGCGATTCATTCTGAAATCGAATAAGAGAACTTTCCAAAGCCTATAGTTTAGTTCATCTAAAATTAATTTTTGTAGTTCGACTTTAGTTAATAGATTTTATGCTCAACAAAATCAAAAAAATATAAAACTTCACTTTGAATCAGCATTTATAATATATTCTGTATTAAGAACTCCATAATTATTTTTCTAAAATACATCTTTCAAATATCCTTAAATATAATAAAAAGAGATTACGAAAAAAACTTAATTACTGTAAAAATGAATCAAATCCTCCCACAATAAAATAAATTGAGAAATCTATTTCCTACTTAGGTAAATTTCTCAATTTATTTACTTATTTATATTTTGAAAATTTGGTAAAAAGATTATCTACATTGTTTCTCATAAATATCTAATGTGATCTATTTCCAGTAGGTTACTATACTCTTATGATCTTATACTTCATTTTTAGTATTTAAATGACTACTTATTATAAAAATTCCAGTAATAAATAAGGCGATTCCTAAACGAACAAAGTTAATCGATTGTTCTTCTCCTGTTTGGGGTAAATTTTTTACTTCCGATTCTATTTTTTTAAAATTAGTTGATGCTATAAAATCTGATTTATATTCATTAAATTTACTGTAAAGTAGTTCAGCATTCTCCTGATTTTTAACACCAACCACACTATCTTTAGAATTATCCTCTATATTTTCAATAGTCTTTCCAAAAGTATCTTGTGATTTAACTACAATCTTTTTCTGTAAATTTTCGTCAGATAGTGGAATATCTTTAGGGATTTGATTTGCAATTGTTTTAATCTTGACTGTATCCTCTTTAATATCCATAGTTTGCATTGAATTCTCTGGATTTATAATATTTTTATTATCATTTTCAAATTCTCTTTTCGGCTTCTCATCAGTTTTTCCAAAATAGAGATAATCGTAAAGTTGTTGTGCAGTTATTCCTCCACCAACCCAACCAGAAATAGTTTTACCATTTTTAAAATAAATAATTGTTGGCGTTCCAGGAATACCGATTGTTTTAAAAATGAACTCTTTAGCAGAATCATCAAAATCCTCACCATCTATATCGTAATATTCTAACTTTTTATCAATCAGCATATTAAACTCTTTCAATACTCCAGAAAATTCACGACAATGATAACATGTCCCTCTTCCAAAATATAAAGTATGTTCCGAATCTTCTGAAGTGAATATCTGACGAACTTCAGCAATACTAATTTTATTAAAATCAGACACATTTGAAGCGTATTCTTCAGATGTTACTGAGTTCACGTTATCAGTTTCTTTCTTAGTAATTTCCTTCGTCGATTGCTGAACGTTACTTTCATTTTCTCTATCGCTAGACTTTTGTTCAGTTAAAGATTCTCTAGTGTTTTCTGTAACAGCTGGTTCTAAATTTAAGGCTGATGGCACTGTATCAGAAAATTTTGTTTCAGCACTCTCAGCCAAAACAAGATTCGGACTAATGGTAACTAACGCTACGGTACTAACTAATAAAGATTGTAATAAATACTTCTTCATAATGTGGCTCCTTTTTTATTGATAATTTTATTTTACACATTTTAAAACTAAATTTTTAAGCAAATCCTAAAAGGTAGCTATATTATACTGAAATGGTATTTTTCGCTCCATTTCCATTATAGAATCATCCTGACTACTATAGGATTGACTGACTTCTCATGTTTCGTTGTTACTATGCTTTCAGCTATCATCAGAATCTCACCTCAATATATAAGTTGTACATCTTTCCTCATTACTCTCGTGATTTACATATACCTATTTGAACTTTAGAGTTCTGAAATCCCTCATCCACTATACATGACTTACTATCCCTCCCTCTTCCTACTACCTCATGATTATCCTGCTTACGAGTAACTATTTAACTCACCAGTAGCGGGTGCTCATGGAGAGCTTATACCTCAGATGAGATACTTGACCTGCTCGTCGTACCCAAATAATTAGGCTAGTCAAAAACTCATTTTTAGGAAAAATAATGTGAATCTCACTACAATAAAACGCATAATATCAAGATTGTTCAATGCCTGATAATATGCGTTTTTCTGATTTTAAAGACTTTTCCCAGCCTCTTTGATTATTATGTTGTACAAATTAGTTAAATTAAGATTATGAAATTTAACTAATTTGAAATGATTTTAATATCTTTTATATTCTCTAAAAACATCTCTGTAATACATAGTAATACCTAATATAGCAATAAACTTATGAATAATAGTATTTGATTCGAATAAAATTTTTAGGACTAAAACCGTCATTATAAAACTAATTACGCATATCAAATAACGATTCATTTGAACCTCAACTTTCTATACCGTAGAAAGAAGATCCAGTTCCTTCACAAAAGGCTATGATAGCTTCACCAAGTTCTATTATACAAATCCCAAAAAGTCTTGAAAACGTCCAGAATGATTATAATCTGATTCCCCAAAATATGATCTAGACACAATTACTTAATATCATTCTGCATTACTAGTTTAATTTGATACAGTGCAAATCGAAAAATTATTAGCAATAATAAAAAGCCATTTCCAAAAAATAAGAAATACATTGCTAAATCACTCTTTAAATAGTATAGAAACCAAATAAGCATCCAAAGTATGCTCATTTTTATAAAGATATTACTTACTATCCATTCAATCTTTAGCAAGAGATGATTAACTACATTCATTATAACATTCTCCATATTTCCACCCTCATCATATCTATAGCTCAATCACTTTACATCTACGTCTCAAAATAATTTATTATTATATACTGTAAGTAAAACGCTAACACTGTACTGGCCCCCAAAGTTAGACAGAAAAATCTAACTTTTGGGGGCCAGTACACACATTCAAATATTAAATTTGGTAGCATTTTATTTTGAAGACAAAATATCAATCAATTCTAATCAATGCAAAACAAATATTCTTCCCGCACAAGAATTCTATTTATGAACCGAATACATAACCCCAAAATCCACCATAGATTGCTCCACCAACAGCGCATGCTGCAATGACATACGGACCAGCAGGAGCACAAGACATCGCCGCTTCTACAGCACCTGCCGCCCCCGCAAGAACAGCCTCTCCCTCACGTTGTCCTCCACCTAAAACACAGGACAATTCTTCATTTTTTAACTCCATAAAGTGAATATTTAATTTATTCATACGTAACCTCATTTCTTTTTTGAAATATGTAATTCGATATTATTTGAGCTAATAATGTATACTACCGTGAATAATACTACAAATATATGAGTATAAAATAATACAGAAGACGAATTATAGCCATCTATAACAACAAAGATAATTGATAATAGTAACAGAAAAAAAGTAGGTACTGAAATCTTTTTAATAAATTGCTTGTATCGATTAAAGCATAGTTCAGAACTAATGTTTCCTCTCTTCTTATTATGCGTTAATAAGTGAATCAGCAACTCAAAAAACACACTACCTACAGAAAAAACTAAAACTTCGCTTATTGTAACATTTAGAACTATTCCAAGCGCACCTATTATAAAAAAGGACGTAAAAAGAGCTAAAATTAGTCTAAATTCCCCACTTTCCATAAACTAACCTCTTTTCTACAAAGATCTAGCGATACCCCATATAGCTGTGCAATATTGTGCTCCTAAAATACCTCCAGCCCAAGTTCCAGCTCCTGGTGCAACCAAACTACCAATCGCTGCTCCTGCTAATGTGCAAATTCCTGCCGCCTTAGCAACTTCACCTGCACTAACTGTTCCTCCCTCAATGCTAGCCAGCATTTCAGTATCCAAAACATCAAATTGAGTCGTTGTTTTTGTTTCCATGAGGAATACCTCCGTATTAATATTAATTATTTTTGTCGGATTGCAATCTTGACAAGTTTAGTATACCAGAGAAAACACGAGTTTTACCGTAAAGTCTTTAAATGTACGATTTTCATCACGAAACGTATTTTTTTCATAATTTGTAACCATTCATGATTAAAAATATGCCGTTAAAAAATGGTGTTAACTAATTTTCAAAACCAAAAACACCATTCAAGATATTATATGAGCCATTTAAGATTTGAACAATTTTTCTACCTATTTTTTGTCATAATAGTCTTGTAAATAAAAAGAAAGGATTTGACAAATGACATCTTACAAACGGACCTTTGTCCCTCAAATCGACGCTAGGGACTGTGGAGTTGCCGCTTTGGCGTCTATTGCCAAGTTTTATGGTTCTGACTATTCCTTAGCTCATTTGCGAGAACTAGCTAAAACAAATAAAGAAGGAACGACCGCTCTTGGTATCGTCAAAGCAGCCAAAGAAATGAGTTTTGAAACAAGAGCCATTCAAGCGGATATGAGCCTCTTTGAAATGGAAGACATACCTTATCCTTTTATCGTTCATGTTAATAAAGAGGGTAAACTACAACACTACTACGTTGTCTATAAAAATATAAAAGACCATCTTATCATTGGTGATCCTGACCCTACTGTCAAAGTAACAAAAATGACCAAGGATAGATTTGCTTCTGAATGGACAGGTGTAGCTATCTTTCTGGCTCCAGCTCCCAGCTATAAACCTCATAAGGATAAAAAAAATGGATTGATGAGCTTTCTCCCCTTAATTTTCAGGCAACGCTCACTTATTTTTTATATCGTGTTAGCTAGTCTCTTGGTGACCCTTATCAATATCGGTGGCTCTTACTACCTTCAAGGAATTTTAGATGAATACATCCCTAATCAGATGAAATCAACCCTAGGTATTATCTCCATTGGCCTGATTATCACCTATATCCTGCAACAGATTATGAGTTTCTCACGAGATTACCTCTTAACCGTACTTAGTCAACGATTAAGTATTGATGTTATTCTTTCTTACATTCGCCACATTTTTGAACTCCCCATGTCTTTCTTTGCGACACGGCGAACTGGTGAGGTCATCTCTCGTTTTACAGATGCCAATTCAATCATTGACGCTCTAGCTTCGACGATTTTGTCACTCTTCCTTGATGTCTCTATCTTGATCATTATTGGTAGTGTACTCTTGGTACAAAACACTAACCTCTTCCTTCTCTCACTGATTTCAGTTCCTATTTACATCATCATTATTTTTGCTTTTATGAAGCCCTTTGAGAAGATGAATAATGATGTCATGCAGAGCAATTCCATGGTAAGCTCTGCTATTATTGAAGATATCAATGGTGTAGAAACTATCAAATCCCTAACTAGTGAAGAAACTCGATACCAGAAGATTGATAGCGAGTTTGTGTATTATTTGGACAAATCTTTTAAACTTAGTAAATATTCTATCCTACAAAGTAGCCTTAAACAGGGAGCTCAACTCATACTGAATATTGTTATTTTGTGGTTTGGTGCTCAAATAGTTATGACAGGTAAAATTTCCATTGGACAATTGATTACGTTTAACACACTCTTATCTTACTTTACTAATCCCTTGGAAAATATCATTAACCTCCAAACAAAACTTCAGTCTGCAAAGGTAGCCAACAATCGTCTTAATGAAGTTTACTTAGTCGAATCTGAGTTCAAAAACACTCAGACCTTAACCGATTCACAGTTTCTGGCTGGTGATATTTGTTTTGAAGATATTTCATATAAATATGGTTTTGGACGCGACACCCTAAATAACATAAATCTAACTATCAAACAAGGTGATAAGGTCAGTATAGTGGGAATTAGCGGATCAGGGAAAACGACCTTGGCTAAAATGATTGTCAACTTCTTTGAACCTTACAAGGGACGAATCACTATTAACAACAATGATCTCAAAATGATTGATAAAAAGGTTCTTCGACAACACATCAACTACCTACCTCAACAAGCTTATATTTTTAGTGGATCAATCTTAGAAAACCTGACCTTGGGAGCTAATCAAATGATTAGTCAAGAAGATATTATCAAAGCCTGTGAGATAGCAGAAATTCGCCAAGACATCGAACAAATGCCTATGGGATACCAAACAGAACTATCAGATGGAGCTGGATTATCAGGTGGTCAAAAACAACGGATTGCTTTGGCTAGAGCCTTACTGACTAAAGCTCATGTTCTTATTCTTGATGAAGCAACCAGCGGACTTGATGTTTTAACTGAAAAAAAGGTTATTGAAAATTTGATGGCCATGACTGACAAGACCATCATCTTTGTTGCCCATCGTCTTAGTATATCTGAACGAACTAATCAAGTCATTGTCCTTAACCAAGGGAAAGTTATAGAGACTGGTTCTCATCAAGAATTGATGACCAAACAAGGTTTCTATCATTATCTATTTAGCAAATAAGGAGACTTATCATGAACCCAAAGCTATTTAAAAGTGCAGAATTTTATCAGCGCCGCTACCATAATTTTGCGACACTCTTAATTGTCCCATTAGTCCTATTACTAAGTTTCTTGATTATCTTCTCTCTATTTGCCCAAAAAGAAGTCACCGTCACATCGAGAGGAGAGATTACACCAACTCAAGTCATCGCTTCAATTCAATCAACTAGCAATAACACCATAACAACTAATAATCTGTCCAATAACCAATCGGTCAAAAAAGATGACGTCGTTATCAAATACGCTGAAACAATGGAGAAATCCCAAAAACAAGCTCTTGAAAAACAGCTAGCTACCCTAAATAGGCAAAAAACTGGAATCGAGACTCTCAAAGCAAGTCTGTCACAAGGAAATAACCTCTTTACAGGAGAAGATGAGTTCGGTTATATTAATACCTTTAACAACTTTATTAGCCAATCTCAAGATATAGAGTTAGGCATCTCTAAAACCAATGCAGAGGTTAATAATCAACTAGCTTTAGCAGGAAATACCGCCACTGCTATAGAGAAACAAATCAATAATATCTACAAACAAATAACAGAGTATGAGGAACTTAGTCAAGCTATCACTAATAAAAGTTCGAGTTTGTCGGCTAGCAATCCACACAAAGCTACTTTAAATTCCTACTTAGTCCAATCCCAGCAACAATCTCAGCAAGGATTAGATGAGCAATATCTTTCTCAAATTAATCAGAGTATCTCAAGTCTAAAATCCTCTATCGCTAGTCTTAATATTCAACGAGCAGGTACAGGAAGTGTTGCGACTTACGATAGTAGTTTAGGAACCAAAGTAGAAGTCCTACGAACCCAATTTCTACAATCGGCATCTCAACAGCTGACAACTGTTGAAACACAAATCACAGAGCTTACAGCTCAACTTGGGCAAGTAAATGTTAACTTTGAACACAACACTATTAAAGCCCCAGGTACAGGAATCATTCATTTAAATAGTGAATTTGATGGAAAAACTCTAATTCCAAACGGTAGTGAAATTGCCCAAATTTACCCCAATATTCAAGAAACTAAAGAGGTACTTATCACTTACTATGTCACTTCTGAGTATGTCCCTTTACTTAAAGAAGAACAGGTCGCACGTCTTAAACTAGAAAAAATCGGAAATCAAAGTATCACAATAATTGGGAAAATCCATTCTATTGATAGAACAGCAACAAAAACTGAACAAGGAAATCTTTTTAAAGTGACTGCACTAGCCCAACTACCAGATAAAGACAGTAACATCATACAATATGGTTTACAAGGCCAAGTAACGAGTATCATTGATAAAAAAACTTACTTCGATTACTATAAAGATAAAATCCTCAATCACTTATAGATAACACTTTATGACTATATAGATACCTTTGGGGATATTTAAAAATTATTTTAAATATTTTATTTATAATTAGAGTATAAAACTAAGGAGGTCTAAATAATGGACAAAAAACAAATATCTCTAAAAAAATTTCCAACAATAACTTCTGAAGATCTGTTAAAGATTTATGGAGGAAACCTCTGGAAGGATTTTGATGATCTTATACTTAGGATAAACAGAAACTCCCGATTTTTTAACTAGTCAAACCTTTTATTATAGACAAAAAACATTATACACAATTGACTATTTTTCAACTCGTGAGAACTAGTTGGAATCTCTAAAGTGAAGCTGGACAGAACCACTTCTAACTATCAAAAAACGAGCATTTCCGTAGTTGGAAATACTCGTTTTCTTATATCATACTTGATCATTTAAATAACAAAAAATAATTAGAAAGCCATAACAAGTGGTCACTCATTTAAAGTTCTATTTCCAAGATTTGTGTAAAGACATAATTTTTACTTGTGGTTTTCAAACATACATTTGGATAAGATTTTAAAATTCTCCGAACATTGGCCAATCCTATACCCCGACCTTCTCCTTTTGAAGAATTGTCACGCTTGAATATATCTCTCAATTCTATCTCTCTTTCTAAAGTAGAATTTTTTACAATCATGACTAATTTATTCCATTCTGTATCTTCAAGGAAACAAACTGCTATTCCTCCTTCTGCTGCGGACTCTATAGCATTATCTAACAAGATAGAAGTAATTGTTAAGAAGTCTATTTGTTCCATATTTTTTATATAGAACTGTTCACCAATCTCCAGAGAAACTGGAACAGACAAGTTTTGGGCCTCCGATAACTTAGATAATAGTAAACTCTTTAGCGCCAAATCATTGATATTTCTTAGATGTGCTACATCAAAACGCTTGCCTTTTAATTTTTCACCAGAATTTTTCAAAACACTATCATAAACTTGAGAAACCAGATTAATATCTTTTTGATCTATACCTATTTTTAAGCTGGACAAAATATTAGCATAATCATGTCTAAAGCTTCTAATTTCTTGATACAGCCCCTCAACTTGTTGACTATAATTACTAAGATTTTGCAATTGAATTTCTTTTTGTAGAACGACTTTCTCCTGTAGTTCTTGAAGTAATCTTCTATCCAAGAGATTAACAAAACAAATAAACAATAAAAAGTAAACTGCTGTCCATAATTCTTTATAATCCAACATTCTATCCCAACTTACTTTATCACTGTAGTTTATATAAGATGGTAAGATAAAATAGGCTAGCATTAAAATATCCGCAGTAATTAAAATAAATTTTGTCTTTCTATCCAAGTTCTTTATTTTTAAATGACTAAAATTATATCGAAAGAGACTAATAAGAAAAAACACAATAATTTCAGCTAATAAAGAGAAAATCATTGTTCCTAGATTAGTTTCATATAGTCTATGCAACATTGGAATCTTAGAAATTATAAAGTAACCTAAAAAATTTCTGATGACATCCCAAAATCCAAGTGGAAATAATGAGTAAAAAAGTAATAAAGAGACCTTACTTCTTAATTTACTAATAGACAAAGTATATAGGATAAAAAAAGTAGGATAAATCAATAATGACCCAAGAAAGTAAAATTCAGTTGATTTAAATAAAACAATAAATAGGAATGATAAAAGATGGAACAGAATAATGGACATTACTACTTTTTTTAGATTTAATTTCTCACCTACAACCTTAGTATGGATACATAACAATAGAAAAACACCTATAATATTTAGAAAAAATATCATCTAAATCTCCTTAGTCATGAAGTCTTTCGATAGCTTTCATAAGTGGACGAATTTTTAATCTAGAGACAATACAAGAGGACCCGTTCTGAAAATGAACTAACCGATTTTCTTTATCAATTAAAGATATATTATAAGGATTTACGATAAATGATCTATGACATTGAAATAAACGTGGTTCCTGTTTAAGAATATCTGACAATTGTCCATAAAATTCAACTATGTCTCGTTTGGAATAGAGAGTCAACTTATGAGCAATTGTTGATGTTTCAATATACAATAAATCTTTAAAAGGGACTTGAATTTGAGCTTTGGATCCTGTAAATATAAAAGAGTCCTCAGATACTGTTCTTCTTTGATTATCGCTAACACTTGAAATAACATTTTCAATTCGTTTGATAAATAATGGTTCAGGTAATTCTTTATCAATGAAATCAATAGCTGATACTAAATATTCAAAAGATACAGGCATAAACTCAGAATGTGATGTTACAAAAGCAATCACTGCTTGAGAATCAAGTTTTCTAATTTCTCTAGCAACGTCTAATCCTCTTTTGTCATCATCTTTTATTTCGATATCAAGTAAAAATAATTGATGATTTCCTCTCTCTGAAATGTCCTCTAAAAGCTGTTGAGGTTTTCCATAAACCTCAAAATGCCTATACTCAATCTTATTATCCACCAAAATTTTTTTGACAATATTTTCAATTCTAGTCTGTTGTAAAAAATTATCTTCTAGTATAAAAATATTCACTACTTCACTCCTATATATTTTTCCACTGATTTTTTAATATTGTAAAGTGTCTTCTAGAACAAGCGATGTCTGATACTCTATCATCCATAAACATAATCGTTCTTGTCTCATGATTAAATCCTGCTATTTTATGTTTATTCACAAGAAATTTTCTATGGCATCTAATAAGTTCTGCTGAACTTTCCTCTTCAATTTTAGCTAGTGAGGTTGAAGCTTCAAAATTCCCTTCGGCTGTTACAAAAAGAACAGCATGAGCTTTTGTTGGGTGAGTTGTAACATAATAAATTTTAGAGAGTGGTACCTTTACTATAGCTCTATCTTGATATAAAATGTAGTCTTTCATATTTAGCCTCCTTCTATCAGTTTAATCTTATCAGAATGATGGAAATTAAATTATAAAAATCTCAAATGGTTTCTATACTATCTCAAATGGTAGAAATTTTCTTAATTTAGACATTTCATGATAAAATAGATACTTTTTAGTAACTCAATAATACTAATCTATCTTCATTTGATAAACTAATATCAAATGAAAGGAAAGCTATGAAGACAATTCAAATTTTACACTACTCTTTATTTGGCTATATTTTATCTCTGTATTTAAAATATTATTTCTTTAAAAAGAATACAAAAATTTTACAAGGACATAAGATTAACTACAAATATAAATCTTCTACTTATTTTATCATAAAATCAGGGTCTCTAACATCTAAAAAAATGAAACTCTATTTAAAATCTATCCAATTTAGTTCAAAAAAATCAGAAGTTATCATCATAGGCAGTCAGATTGATTATGATGAGCTTTATAGAAACCACTTTAGTGTGTTTGGTGTTATAGACATAACTAATAACAAATCATTAAAATATATTAAAGAAAAAATTCATTTTTACTTGGAAGAGCTCTATGAATTTAAGAAGGATAAGAGTGATTAAGTCTATGAAATAAAGTTTCAAGTCTTATAACTTTATATCCGTAATCACCTATCCATTAATTTTGATTTCTTCCTCCATATGCTAGAGTTTGATAGCAAATTATAGTTTTGTCTTAAAGTAGTCATATTTTGTCAGTCTTCTTTTTTCTGAGTTATTGAGATTGATTGGAACTTTTGAGGCTGGGCAAAATCTCAATTCCTGAAGAAAATTGAGTAAATCTTCCCACAAGAAAACGCATAATTTCAAGTTTTTCAACACCTGAGACTATGCGTTTTTTTGGTTTTAAAAACTTTTCGTCTACCTCAAACAACTAACAAAAGTTATAAGTAGACTATATTTTAAAACTCATGATCTAACAACCATTTCGATTCGTTAAATCTCTCAATCTTTCTTCTCCTGATTTAAGCATCTCCTTCTCCACTTGATTCCATTCTCCAAATAGTAAGTCATGAAGAACGGTTGCTGCTGAAATTTTATCTTCTCCTGAATCATATATACAACTTCTATCTCGTTGGTAAATTTGAATCCTTTCAAAGATAGCTAGTTCTTCCAATTGTCGTGTATTATCAACTAGATGATTTACAATGAAATCATGATGTTCTTTTGGAGTTGCGCGTGCTTGATTTCGATTGACACCGTACAGTTCTTCGTATCGGATAAGAGTACTCAGATAGGACAATTCGGGCTTGGTTGCGATTATGGCTAATTGTACTTCATATCCCTCACTTTTCAAGAGTTGTGCTGTTTTCTTTGGAACATCTATCGTTCGTAAGGTTCCCTCTATCAAAAGATTGTATCCCAAATGACTCAATTCGGTTACTAAAGACTCTACCATTTTCCCCGCAAAATCTTTGGTGTATTCAACACTATCTTTGCCATATTCTTGCTGCAGTTCTAAATAGTGTGGATGCTGGGAACGAAAACTATCACCATCTATGATAACAATATTTCCTTGAAATTCTTTCTGTTTAATACGATGAATTGTAGTCTTACCGGCACCACTTTGCCCTCCAAGCAAAATCGCTATAGGTTGCTTACTGGACTTTTTTCCTCTTATCAGTGAACGAAGATTCCGTGCTAGAGCATGTTTGAATTCACTATCAGTATAATCTTGGATTTCCATTAGGCTACCATCCGTTTTTCAGATATCTCTAACATGCGCTCAATTCCATCCAAATAGCCGCTATATCTCTCTATTTCATCAAAAGTTTCAACTAGATAGATATTCGTATGAATCAAATCAGAAAGATCATCACTCATTAAAATCCAAGGATTAGATTCATCATCACTGCTAATTCCCTGACTATCTTGATAACGATAGAGTCGAGATAATAGATTAGCACCTCTTTCTTTCACAATTTCAATTTTTAAAGTCAATTCATAATCTTCAACAGGATTGAGCATTTTATCTTCTCCTACAATATCGACATAAGATACATTAAACTTCTGGCAGATGATATCTATTAGTTCCGTAGAGACTGAACTCGTTCCATTTTCATAACGACTCAAACTATTTCGAGAAATTCCTATAATTCGGGCAAATTCAGGTTGTGTTAAGTCATGTGTTTTACGTAAGGATTTTATGTTCTTTCCAATCATGGCAAACTCCTTTATTTTTATAATTCAATTATAGCATAAAAAAGCATAACGCACCAATTTTGGTGCGTTATTGACTATTTTTTCTAAACCTCTCTAAATTCTTCTCCAATTGTTCCTTATGAAGTTGATTCTTAGCTTCCTTTAATGTGTCGTCCAAAGTTTCTTCTCTATAAGTTTCTTCTGTTTTTAGTTGTTCGGTTTCTTGATTTGGGGTGAAAATGATATCTATCAGGCGGTCTATTTTTTCAAGATCTTGGACAGACATATCAGATAGTCTATGAATTAGCTTCTTAAATACATCACTATTGTCTTGGTTTTTCTTAAAAAGTTTTGTAAACATCTATAACCTCTCAAAAAAAGCAGCCTATCAGGACTGCTTAGTGTAATTCGGAAATCGCATCATAAATGGACTGCAATTTCTTATTGTCTTTATTCTTTGTGTCAATCAACGTATGTAGCTCTTCAATTTTCTTTTGACTACTTTGAATATCGCTATTATTATCCGCAATCAGTCTTTTAAGATGTTGCTGATAACTTGTAGTGATATCTGTCTCTTTTCCTGTTCTAACCTCTGTAACTTTGGGTTTAGAACTAGAATTTGATTCCGTCACAGGTGCTTGTTTACGCTTTTGAAAAGCTGCTTCATAATTTACATCATTACCTCCTTGATGATTTCCAAATAAGGCCGCAATTTTATCTGGATCTTCTTGATTTTCTGATTTGCTTTCTAATGGTTGATTAAAATTCCAATCTTTTGTCATTCACTCATTTCATCCTTTCTAAATTCAGAATCATCGAATTGTCTTTCTTTGCCAAATGCATGGTCAAGAGCTTCTTCAAAACTCATGTGACTAATGCTTTGACGTCTTTTGAACGTCGCAAACATCGCTGTCTCCAGTTGCTCTTTGTAAGTAGCTAGTTTTTCTGTTTCTCTTGCTACCTTACTTTCTTGCCTAGTGACCTTTTCTTCTAAGCGTTCAATAATGGTCATATACGATCCTCCTTCATTCTAATATTAGCTAAAACATCTTGATTTTGTTATCACAATTCTAAACATTGAGAGGTTTGTCTTACTGGTTGATTCCTCAATGTCTCTTTTGCATTCTCGAACATCAATTGTAAATCTGATTTCTTTTCTCGAAGAATATCGTTCCAGTCTCTTTTTTCTTTCCCATATTCATTATCAGGTAAATCCAGGAAAACAGGAAATCCTGATTTAGATAACTTATCAGAAAAATCTTTACCTGCATCATCACAATCTACCGCAAGTGTCAATAAATCAGGATGATTATCAAAATAGCTGGTGGTATCACGAATTGTATTGATCAAAGGCAATAACTTTGAAGGTATTACTGTATCTAAGAATTCCAATTTCTGATTTTCTTCAGCTATCAGTCGTAAAGTTTGATAAGCAACAACAGACCTTTTTAATCCCTCCATAGATACCAAACGAACATCAGTTAGATTTTGTTGATGCAGTTCGTAATAGCTCATTAAGTCGATGAACGATTCACAAAAGACCAGTCTATTGGGTTTACCAATATCAAAGGATATTCCAATATGTCCATGGCTTCCTTTTAGAATCGTTTTTAACCTCTCTCTAGAAAGAGCAGGATTCTTATAAATCCCTTGTATGCTTGCTGCCTGCAGCTTGTGACGATGATCAAAACTTTTAAAAACAACAACAGGTTCAACTGTTTCATTTGTTTTCCAGCTGGCTTGTGCCATCAAACCTTGTTGGATCATCTTTTCTACGATTTCTTCTGAGATTCCTCTACATTCTGTTAAATAATATCTGGCCAGACTACAGTTAGAATCTTCTACTCTCTTTAAAGGATAATGAAATGGTCTCTCTCTTTTTTCTTGAACAGCTTCTTTTTGAAAAGGTTCTTCAGAAAGAAAAGCTAGAGCTTCTTTAAAAGAAATTCCCTTAACAAGTCGAACAAAATCAATGACATCACCTTGAATATCTCTTGAAAACCATTTAAAAGTATTGGTAGTAGAAAAAATTCGGAATGAATCGTGTTCAGGATGTTCATAGACACGGTTAGAAACTTGTTTAAAGGAGATACCTAAACGATTGGCTACATCAAGAATTGAAATTTTCTTACATTCTTCT
Source organism: Streptococcus pseudopneumoniae (assembly GCF_001074975.1). Taxonomy (GTDB): domain Bacteria; phylum Bacillota; class Bacilli; order Lactobacillales; family Streptococcaceae; genus Streptococcus; species Streptococcus pseudopneumoniae_D. The sequence goes on from NZ_JUUO01000132.1 coordinate 18,456, forward strand.
ATTTCCATGCAATATCATCATTTTGTCGTAGTATTTGGCAGTGATGGTATTGATGATGATTCTTCTAAAGTTTTAGGAGTGGCCTTATCTAAATCATCTAACCCAGATTTCCAAACCTGTACTTGATTGACCAATAACTTACCAGGTAATTTAGAATAGGACAATTTAACCGTTCTGGTTTCTGTCTGATTGGTCTTTGATTGGTTGACATTCTTTAAATCGGATACATAGGTTACATTATAAGAGACCATGGCAATGGCTTGATTCGTAGTCTGATTGACAAATATATCAGCTTTTTCAAAATGATAATCCAAAATATAATCCTTATACACTTGGTTCATGGCATCATTTTGACTTGACAATTCTTGAGAATAAGCCGATTCAGTCATATAAGGTTGAATACGTGTATTATTTTCTCCGAGCTTTTCTTTCGTATAGTACTGTGTCAAAAATTCTTTTACAGTATCCGATGACAAAATACTTGCTTTATCTTCTGCTTGTTTATCTTCCACAAGTTTAGCTGCAGCCAATTCAATCTCTTTGCGACTTTGTTTAGCAGTAGAATGTTGACCAGCAGTATATCCCATCATGAGAATAAAGCTAGTTGCGGCTACTGCTCCAACACTAATTAAGGCTTTAGTTTTAACTTTATTTAACATCTTAGACCTTCTTTCTATAAAAACTAGGTCAAGAATAACAAAAATAACTTGTAAGTTTTATCACAAGGAAAAAGTATGGTCTAAAACTCAATTTCAGTAGAAAATTAAGTAAATCTTCCCACAATAAAACGCATAGTATCTAGTTTTTTCAATTCCTGACACTATGCGCTTTTTCTTTTAAAGACTTTTTGCCCAGTTTAGCTTCTTAAGAAAGCCAAATGATATTCTCCATTCAATTTAACTGCTACTTGCTCGTGGATAGACTGGTTTTCTAAGGAACAAATTTCTCCATATTTCCAACTTTCACGCTCCCCTGATAATCTAGTGACTGACTTCACTTGATTATCTAAGTTAGCAACTGTAGCACTAAGCTCTTCTTTTGGAATAATTTCTTCAGTAATTGTAAATAATTGTTCCCCTATCTTCAACTCTCTGGCTTCTTGCTCATTGATAGCAAATCCTCCTACTAAGCGAACATTAAATAAGTCAGAAACTTTTAGAAGTTCTTCTTTAGAAATATTATCAAGTAGTTTACATTTATAGAAAGTACTATCAATTTTTATGGCAAATTCTCTATTCTTGGTTTGATATAAATCACCAATCTCCAACAAATCATTCTTTATTTCATTATTGGAATCATCGTAAGATATTTCATAAGTATCATCATGATTGCTTACTTTACTTTCAATATCTTCATATGAAATTAATTGATTAGTTACACCATAATGCTCTCCTTTATAATCGAATCGATTATAACTTGAGTCAAGAAATTTAACATCATACTTCTCATATGTACATCCAGTCAATCCAAGTAAACTTAAGAAAAAAATTACGGAAAGATAGATCTTTGTGAATTTCATAGTTCTCCTCCTAATTTTCTATAGTTAAATTATCAAAAATTAATAACGCTTCTCTCCAATATGTCTTGACATACTTATTTTGGATATGAAGTAAAGTCAAAACAATTCCCAAACTTCCATCCAAAAATTTAACACTTCCTTCATTTCCATCAGAATAGTAGTTATCTTCCTCAAAACCAAACTTTTTTGATATAGTAAAACTACTTAATATTTTTTCTTTAATTATGGACAAATACCTATCCCAAGGTTCTTCTTTGAAAATTTGTTTGTATAGAAAACCAATTTCATATAATCCGGAATAACCATGACATAATATAGAGGATTGTACACCCACTGGACATTCCAGTGAAGCAATCAAAATGTTCTTTGATTTTTCTACCAATTTTTGATCTTTCAAAAATATTCCCACATACAGATAGAGCAAACTGATACCTGGACTACCATAACACCAAGCATCTCTAAAATATTCTTTGTTATCTAAATCACTACCCTTACTATATTCGTCCATATTGATAGCCGATTTCCACTTATATTGATTAGTCCCATCTGCTATTTCTAACCTATCATATATTTTAATAATATTCTTTAAAAATTTTTTTGTTTTTGAATTTGTAAATCCTTTAATGCAAGCAATAGCTACCATTATCCCTACTCCTGCCAACCCATGTGCTACTCCTAAGTTCAAGCATCCCTTAGGAAAAATCTCACTTTCTATGATTGATAATTGGTTTTGGGATTTAACATAATATGGAGGGAGGCCGTGATTATTTACAAACAAATCAATTAGCTTATTAATTATATCAGAAATAATATCATTAAATTTTTCATCATCTTTAATCAGTAAATATACTAGTATTCCAGATATTCCCTCAATTATATCATAATTCAAGGGAGACAGCGTATCGGCATCTATTTGATGTATTGTATCCTCTATAGAATAACAAATATAATTATCAATGCTATTTATTAAATCCGAGTACTTCTTATCCTTATTTGCTAAATGCAATAAACTTAATGCTAAACCTGCAGCACCTGAATATAGAGAACTAGATACGATACCATTATTTGATAATATTTTGACAATATATATAAGGTAGTTATCAATTTGGTCTTTATATTCATCATAATTAATTTCTGATAACAGTAATATTACACCTGGTAAGCCCGCAGCTAGAGAGTAGTTTTCATAAGAGTTATATATCGTATCACTTTTTATTTTAATGTCCCATTCCTCAATAATTCTTCTCTGAAGTAATTCAATTATTTTAGACTCATCATACATTTCCATACTCCTCTGAATAATAGATTTCTTGGTACTCAGGACATTTATGTAAAAGTTCTACATGAGTACCTACTCCAACTACTTCTCCATTATCTAAAACTACTATTTTATCTGCTTTTTGAGCAGATTTTATATTATGAGAAATAAATATTGAAATTTTGTCTTTTGCATTCTTTTTAAATGTGTCAAACAATTGCTTTTCTGAAATTGGATCTAACGCTGAACTAGGCTCATCAAGTATTACAATAGGTGCTTCTTTAAAAAAAGTACGTAGCAAGGCAATTTTTTGCCATTGACCGCCAGATAGCTGTCTCCCATTATTGAACCAACTTCCTAACTGAGTATCCAAGTCAATCCTACCACCTCTCTTAATAAAATCTATATTGAAATCATGTGATATAAGATTAATACTTTCCTCAATATCCATTTTAGATAAATCACCTAGACATATATTTTCCTTTAGTGAAAGTTCATATTTTACAAAGTCTTGAAATAAAGCAGAAATATTATTTTGAAAAAATGTTTCATTATCCTTAAAATCCAAATTATCATATAAAATAACTCCTTTGGAAGGGATATATAACCCCGCCAAAAGCTTGACCAATGTACTTTTCCCGGATCCATTTTTTCCAATGATAGCAACTAGTTCATTTTTCAACAGCTTTAGATTTATGGATTTTACAGCAGGAGTATTATTTCCATTGTAGATATAGCTAACATCTCTAAACTCCACCTCGCTTATATCAACTTTGGGTACACTATTACATTGTTTATCTGATTGACTACTGTCATCCAAAAACATAAGTAATTGTTCCATATATAAATTTGAATTGTTAATAATGTAAATGTTGTGGATTATATCTTGCGAATATGTGTCTACTCTTCCAAATGCCTGTATCAAACTCACCATATTCCCAAGTAATAGTTTTCCTTGTCTTATCAAAAGTACCATAAATACTATTCCTACAAGACCAATTATATTTAACACTCCTCCTAATAATAGGTTAAAAGAAATTTTTTTTCTTGATATACTAAGATCTTGCAAAATAAACTGTTCTTTTAATTGTTTATACTCATTTATTAAATAGTCACTTATACCATTTAATTTAATTTCTTTGAATGAAAAATCATGAGTTAGCAAATAATTTAGATACCAGACTTTTCGCTCTTTATCTGCTCTCTTCCACTGTAATAAAAATTCCATTTGACCAACTTTGATAAATAGTACTAATGATAAAATCGGAATGATTAATAATAGAAGTGCAAACTCTAATCTCCAACTTCCTATATAGTATAAACTTAAGAATAGAGATACTGTAGAAGATAACAGAGACAGTATTGCATTGAGTAATTGTAGCGGCTTATATGAAACACCTTGATTTAATTTCTCTACCAAATTGTAGACAGTGGACTGTTCAAAATCAGGCAATTTCAACATTGCAACTCTCTCCATTAACCGCGTACTCAAATTGTAAGAAAGTAAAAAACCAATTTTCTCCCCAAAATATGAGTTGAGTTGAGTAACTACAGCAGAACAAATTTGTATGACAACGTATACGGATATTATATAGGACAATTGCCCTCCAGAAATAATAGTATTAATTAGTTCTTGAGATATCAATAGGCTGATAACTGGTATCACACCATTAATCAATGTCAAAACGATTAATCCACTAATATATTTCTTGTCAACTTTATAAATCATTCTCAAGCTACTCGGGATTCCACAAATTGTTCTAAAAAAATCACTATGAGTAAACTCTGGCATTGCCCTACCTCCTATACTGTTCAGAAATAATTATCGAACGTAAAATGTAATAAATTTCCCTTTCTCTTTCTCTATCAATACCGACTAGTCGATTATTATGTACGTGAATAATACTATCTACTATAGAAAATCTTTGTTCTTTAGGGTATGCTGTCAATGTCTCTTTTAATTCTATTAACTCATTTTTTAAATTTTGGACATTTTCGCTATATAAAACATGTAATTCATCAATTCTCTCGATAGCTTCTTGATATTTCTTTCGTTCTTTGTTTATATTAAATTTATCAGTTCTAGGTGAAACAAATTCTAAAAATTCTACTCTAGTTACATAGTCAAATAAATACTCTAGATAGAAATATGGTATTAATACTGATATATATTTTATATCCAAAGAAATATTCCCTTTTTTATTTTGACTGATGATTTCCATATTCAAATAACTATCTAAGCAGAATATATTCTCAATTTTTTCTAATGTTTGTTTTCCTCCATATCTTTCAATTTCTCTATCATATGTACTAATCTCATAATTAACCATTACATTATTAGTAATAGCTTTTTTCAATTCTCCTTGAATAGTTTGAAATACTTCTAAGTTATTATCTGATTTAATTCTAAGTCTGATTTGTGAGTGTTTTTCAATGTATCTAAGATAAAATAATTCTCCCTGATATTTGTCTATTAATAATTTTATATTCCGTAAATAATCAGTTATAAATTCGTCCTGACGATTATTAGGAATATATAATTTTAAATATATCCAGTCAGTAAGAGGGAGTTTTTCTCTTGATAATCGTTCTACCCTTTGCATATTGCTTTTATTTCCATAACTATTATAAAACTCTCTCTCTTTTTTAAAAGGAATAACAATCTCAGAAGTTACTGATTTACTATTTTTTAAAAATACTCCGTCATCATCAATAATTTCTTGAATTATCATAAATTCAAAATTATTTTTCTTAGCTTTCGAAAACATATCAGTGAGTAGGAGGATGTCTAGATGCTTTGTAAGATCAATATTTATTTTATTGTCAATGTTAACCACATTAAATTTATGAGGGATATTTTTGGATTTCAAGTACGAACAAATATTTTTATCAGTTATTTCATTCAATTCATTTTTATATATTTTCCAAGTTTTTGGAGAAATAACAATATTTCTATAACACAATCTTGGTACAAAATTAAATTTAGCATACACCAAATCCCATGGAATATTTCCAAAATAGTCTTCAGAAATATCGCATAGAAACCTAACTTCATTGCAAAATAACATTCTATTGTACATATTAGTCACATAAAATTTAATTAGTTCACCTGTCAATTTCTCTCTTGCATAAAATTTCCCTCCTTCCCCAATACCAATGTAAATATTATCTAATTTAATTTCATTTTTAGAAGAGTTTAAAAATAGCGAAAGTGTATAATTGCGAACTGTATTATTTCTCATAACATTACAGTCTCTAAAAGTTTCAGGCATAAATTCTATTTCACAAGTTACTATACCTTGATTATTATTCCAATTATTACAGTAATTAACCATTTTTTGATGATACTCATTAAACGATTGAGAAAATTGAGAAAATCGCCCTGAGCTTGCACCCAAGTTACTTGTACCAACTAGATTACTCAAGTGAAATTGTACCGTATCCGTTTCTAACGTTTTTGTAACACTAAAGAATAACTCCATACCTCCTACTTCATATTTTTTATTTTCTTTTAGAAAAAGTCCTTCTAATTTTTGTAAATCTATATTAGTATCAGTTCTAACAGCATATACGTATAAATCTAACAAGACTTTTTCTAAATTATCAGAATAATATTTAACTTTAGGCTCTGTTTCAATAATCTCATTTTTAGGATGTGTATAATCAAAGGGAGCTCCAATGCCAAAATTACTATCCATCATTTCAATTATAGGAACCTCTTGATTCAATCCATATTTTTCTAAAAACTTATCTTTATAGTGGTCAATATATAATTTTTTATCGTCCATATTTACCTTTTCGATAAACTGAGCACATTCTTCAAGGGTATTCTTATATTGATCATCTAAAGTGATTTGAGATTTATTAAATAGATCTACTTGGACATAATTAGAAGAATAACAGATGTCACACATTTTAGCACATATGTTAGATAATATTTCGTTTCCCTCGCCAACATCTGACTTCTCATATCGAGATACGAGATATACAATTTGTTTCAAAGCTTTCAACAATTCATTGCATCCTAACTTAGAAACAGTGGCCAGCAAAAAATCCCAGTCATTATTTTCTTTATTTTTAAATCTCAATTCCGAGAGTAAATAATTATTTTTTATTAACTCAATTATATAATTAGTTACAATCTCTTTCTTTTCAACTCCATATTTTTGCATTAATGTAGAATGCAAATTATCAAACGAAATAAAACTATCACTACACAAACTAACAATTAATTCATATGCCTTTGTATTTTTGATACTCACCTCTTCTTCATTTTTCTTTAATGAATACAATTGGACAGCTCGATTCCCATTTATATAAACAGCTCTATTAACTTTAAATGATAAAATCGGATAATTGTCCATTTCCAACATATCAATAAATTTCATATACCAATCGCTATCAGGTTTAATAGATTTATAACTAGAATTTTCTAATGACAAACTAGATTTAGAAGCAAATTTCCCAATACTTATTTCTGAAAATAGTCCAAAAGGTGTAGCTCTATTCATTGAACGTTTGTAATATTTGTAAGTAGATATAAAAAGCTGACTAATTTGCTTATCTTGTGTTAATTTATTTTGATAATATTTTAATAAACTTTGATATACTAATGGACTTGCTACTTGTAATTGCTCTAAAAAAACACTATCTTTCCTAATAAAATCAAAAAAATCATTTATTGTATCAAAAATATCTATATCCCCAGCTCGAATAGAATTTCTAATTAAAAAATCTTGAGCCTCAAACTTATTAGCCATATAACTCTCCTAACCATTATTTTAAAATATTACCATTTTTTATTATACTAGTTAATTCTCAGAAGCCTACCGACATATGATTTTAATAGTAATAAAATTTAGATTCACTTTCATTCAAAATTCGTGAATCAATTACTTATCAGAGTAAGTATTATAAACCTCCTCTTACTTAGTGAAATAAAAACAATTTTATTTTATTAAGTAAGAGGAGGGTAATTCATCGCTACCCTCCCCTACCCTACTAAAATCATCCTGTGATATGAATAGAGCAATGACCATTACAAGAAATTGTATTGCCTGGACACATTAACACTCCTGTAACACATCCTGGGGTACAGAGAGATACGCTTGTATAGTCGCTTAGTTTATAAAATACGTGTTATAATAAAGCTATGGCATATAGTACTGATTTT